>CAUPNA010000003.1:0-83924 GCA_963512475.1 uncultured Undibacterium sp. | reverse complement strand
CAATCGGGTGAAGCCTTCCGTGTACTTTAGGCCTATGGCCCAGACAACCTCAAACAGTCCAGCAACAACGAGAATTAACCAATTCATGACTCTCCCCCTATACCTTAAGAATTGGGGTCGTCCCCGATAAAATATGCCCGCCGTGAGGTCGTCCTCACGGCAATAGTTTACATTACTGGACTTAGCTCTGCTCAGCGGTGCATAAACCGGGCACCCTCACCATAGCTGGCAAGTTTTTCCAGCAAAAAAGTATTGCCCTGAGTGACTTGAAATCCAAAGCGACGCCAAAACGGCGCCGAGTTTTGTACAGCGACCAGACAAGCTGACGGCAATCTGGCTTGCTGCTGCAATTCAAAAAACATTCTGACCAAAGCGGCAGCAGCACCCGTACCACGTAGCTCTGGCGAAACTGACAAGTCGTGTAAATACAAACAGTCTGGATTAAGCGGAAGGTAGCAAGTATCGGCGTTCAAACTTGGCGGCGCGGCCGATAACCAAGGCAAGGCAAACAAATAAGCAAGAACCTGCTCTTCACATTGGGCAACCAAACAAGTCTCGGGACTGGCATCAAACTTCGCTAGCAAAGAAGTGCGCGATTCCGGAATATCACCTGAATAACACGCAGCCTGTATCGACATCACGCTGTCAATATCTGACGCCTGCATCTGCCGGATTTTAAGCTGCGTCATCGTTGCAACAAGGCGCTTCCATATCTAAAAATAGAAACTGAGCCAATTCAAACCTGCCCATACTTTTGATTGAAGGCTTCATCACTCATGGTCAGCAACAAAATAAATTCGATGAAACCGATGAGCGCAGGAATCCCTGTCCAGAAAAAAATCAAATAGACGACTCCCCAACCGACATCACCCAAATAAAATTTGTGCGCCCCCATCCAACCTAAAAAAATAGCAAACAGAGCCGCGGCGATCTTGCTTTTACCATTCGGTGCCACTGCACCGATATTGCTCGATGCAGGCGCGGCCATTTGGCGCACGCCACATTTCGGACAGATCTCCGCTTTCAATTTAATCAGAGCACCACAGTCCATACAAAATTTTTCATCGACAGTTTTGCCGGCAGTATTAAAACCCGTTTCGGTCATTTCTCAATCCTTTGCGATTGGCTGATGTAATAATTCATAGGTCACTAAGAAGCCGAATCCTGTGCAGATCACAAGCTCACTTCAGGAAAAGAATGATAGTAAGATCAAATAACATTTAGTGCAATTAATTCAACGCTTGGGGCTTTAGTATGACTAAGCGAACTCACGCACAATCATTACCACAACTATGATTGCGAGCGCTGCAATTGCAACAGAGTCTCCATCGCCCTTTGCGCCTGATTAAAAGGAACAAAAATATGATCATGCTGATTGCCAGCGACCAAATTACAACTGATACCAGCTTGTCCTAATACTCTAGAAAAAGCAGCGGTTAATCCCACCGCCGCCAGATCTGAATTCACCTGCAAGGTAATCCATGCAAACGGATAGGCGAAGGTCAAACCTAAACCTTGAGCGACACTAAGCGCCAACACAATAGACAGCCCCTCCGGCTCACGGATAGAAGCAAGCACATCATCCCATGGCACTTCGAAATTCGCGGGTACAGTCACAAAAACATACTGCCCCTCGTTCAAAACAGGGTTCATGCTTCTTAACAGCACATGTAAATCAGAAATTGTCATCGCTTAGCTCCTGTATGAGTCTTACTGTGGCCCACTTGTCCAATGCTGAAAGTAAACTTTCAAAGACAACCTATTTTAGGAAAACGCTGCATGCTTATGTGAAGCAATATCGCCTTCTTCAGGTGCCGCCGCTTAGCAACCGCCACCGCCACCGAAAATATAAAATGAATAGGCTGAGAAGTCAGCCATAGCATGTGGGCTTACTGGTTCAAGACTAAACAAATTAAAGTCCTCGCGAACATTGGCTCTATATCGAATTTTACTATCAAGATCAGAAAGAGTTATAAGAAAAACCTAAGCACCAGCGGCTTCAAGTGCTTTGACCGTCGAGTATGCACGCGCGGATTTTTTAGAGTAAACTGACTTTCCCACTTCACAAATCGAGCTTCGCCATTAGGCGCTATAGAATCGATACAAGCGCAGTATTTACTGTTTCTAACGCTCTCAGACCAAGGTTCACGATGTTTCTTTACTTAAACAAATTTTGCAAAATTGCGTCGCTACTTTTGTCACTAACATTGACACTATTTTTATCTGCGAGCGCGCTATCTTCGGAGTCGCAAATAAATTCTGCGAGTAAAGAAAGTTCAAACAAAAAAGCCAGCCATTGGGGCTTGCATGGCATGTTAATTTTTGGTGGCAAAGAAGGCCTCTATGCTTCACATCTACCAATGATGCATGCGCCTCATGATCGCCAGCTTATTTTTCGATTTCACCTGCTCGACGAAAAAACAGACAAAGCACTTCGAACAAGCTTAGCCCGGACGCCAGAAGTGTGGACCTTAGAGCCAGAACAATTTGATCTGAATCGCTTGCAAGCCAATGCTCCTAACGCATTACAACAATTTACAGGACGTCTGGTGCAGGGGCATTTTGAACGCGGCGGAAAAGAACGTTACACCCAGCAAACCATAATAGTAGATGAGATCATCGTCTTCAATACACTGGCATCTAAAGAACAAACACAAAGTGCGGGACATTACTATGTAATCGGCACTGGAAATGAAAAATTCTTAATGAAGAAGATCGACCGTCGGCCGGACTTTGACATATTGATTAGTTTAAAACCCGTGCCAAACTCCAAAACAGTATCTGAAATTCTGCTACCTACGAATACGCTCAAGCGACCTGATACTCAACTATTGGACGAAACCCTGGCGCACCAGTTAGGCAAAGAATGGAAAGTGAGAAAGCTTATTTACTTTGAAACCGATGATCTCAGGTAGGCAGCTCATTAAATAATAGGGCCATACAGGGCTTCAAGCACCAGCACTCTCTGTATCACTGCTCCACGCTGATTCCCACCATAAAATTGATGAAATGGCTTGCCGCAAGCTCAACTCCACATCTAATTAGCTAAAGATACCTAGTCTAAGCACATAAGATTTCACTTAAGCTATTAAAATAACAATAAAAGAGACCTCCATCTAGCCAGAATAAGCCTTAAAAACACTTATTAGAATCTGCTTTCAGTGATGTTCAACTTAGGATAATATCTTCTGGCGCTAGCTAGGGAACGACACATGAAACGATTTCTTACTGCACTATTTCTAATCTGCTCTTGTAGCATGATGAATAATGTCTATGCCTTATTTGCAGATGCTGTAAGTGTTGGAAAAAATAAGTCAACTGCAACGCCTATCCTCACCGTGTATGTGCAAGAAAGATTAGACGCCAAAAGTCGACCGCAGCCAGTCAGTGTGAGCTTGCGCAATGTCCTGCACTATTTAGAACAAAACACGGACATGCGCTTGATAGCAGTATCAGTGCCATGGAATCGTGCCAAACAAATGACACTGGATGGTAAAGGCATCATCTGGGGATTTTCCAAATCTCCCGAGCGTCTTACCCGTTATCGCTACTCCGAAGCCTTATTGAGTTCACGTATCTGGGCGATCGCATACGGTGAACCACAAATTTCCCTAAACTCAGTGGAGGATTTAAACAACAAAACGGTCAGTATCGAACGAGGTGTCAGTCATGGCATGGAGTTTGAATTGGCGAAGAACAAAGTATTCAAGATCGATGAAGACTCAGCGCAGGCTTCCGCACGTTTTAGAAAACTCATTGCAAAACGCTCCGATGTATTGCTGTGGGGATTGATTCAATTTGACAAACAGGATCAATTTTTAACGTATCTACACCAGACTTATATTCCCGACTTGCGCGACCCAGAATTATTAGGCAAAACTTTTTACGCTTCCAAAACACCCTTGTTTTATGACACCATCCACTTTGCCAGCGCCAAAGGTCAGTTTGAAAAAGAGATGCAACAAATCGATATCGCCATTAAGCGAGGATTCAAAACTGGCGAACTGACAAAACTGATCAAAGTGCTCAACTAATTCAGCTAAGGATCTTTATGAATCCCCAGGATGTTCGATTGATTACGATCTGGTTCACGAGCAATCTGGATTTAAGCTGCGCCAATCTCAAGTGACATTGAATAAATAGCGTCGACACAGCCCGATGCTTACCAGGTAATCTGATCCGCAGGCACTACCTCACGGTCGGCACATTGCGTCGAGAGCACAATCGAGGTTTGTGTCTTACCAATTTTGCCTAACGATAAGATCAGACTCTGCAAATGCTCTGGTGCCACCACCGCCACCCGCATCATGGCGCATTGCTCTCCGGTGGTCGCATATAAACCCAGAACTTCTGGATGTTGCAGCGCCCATTGATCAAGCGCCGCATGCGAATCGACTGTGATGTGAATCAGGGCCTCAAAGCTATAACCCAAAGCGCGCAGGTTCAGACGTGAAGTAAAGCCTTGCAGTATCTGCGCTTCTTCTAAACGCCTGACGCGCTCAGCGACCGCTGGCGAAGTGAGATGTATGCGTCGCCCAATTTCAGAAAAACTCATACGTGCATCACTTTGCAAAAGCGCAAGAATTTTGCGGTCATAGCTGTCGATTTCAAACTTCAAAGTAAACCTCTCAAAAGACTTTCGATTATGCCGAAGTTCGAAACCTAAAACCTTTAACTTCGTATGGCGCTCTGATGCCTGGCACTCTAGCATAGACAGCTCAATTTCTCGAATGAACGAAAGGAAATAATATGGGTGAAACGAGCAGTCTGTGGTTGTATTTTGTAGTCATCTCCGGCGTCATTATTTTACCTGGTATGGATATGGCCTATGTGATGGGCAGTAGTATGAAAGGTGGTTATCGTGCCGGCTTTGCTGCGGTGGCTGGGACGGTGGTAGGTGGTATTCTCCATATGATCGTAGGGGCGACAGGCGTCAGCGCCGTCCTTACTTTGATTCCCTGGGCATACAACACCATGCTGATCGCCGGAGCCGCCTACATAGCTTGGTTGGGCTGGGGATTAATTCAAGTCAATAGTCTAGCTGGCCCTGACGCGGGACAAGGTACGGCGAATCTACAAAAGAGTTTTATGGGTGCCATTGCGACCTGTATGCTCAATCCCAAAGCCTACGTCTTCATGCTCGCTATTTTTCCACAGTTCATACGACGTGATGGCGATTCGATATGGATGCAAACGAGCGTCTTGTCACTCATTACGGCAGGTACACAACTCATCGTGTATGGTGCGGTCGCCATCATGGCGGTGCAGGCACAGCAGACCTTAGCGAACAAACCGCGCACTAACGCCATCTTGGCAAAAGGCATCGGCATATTACTAATTGCAGCCGCAGCGTTCACTTTATATGGTGGCTTAATGCGTGCTTAGTTGAGTGAGTAGTTGCGTGTGAGTGCTTAGGTGGCCGAATTAACGACCGTGTTCGAAAAATTCACAAAGCCAAATCTATCCCATACAACTTCAATTCTCGGTCTCCGTCTGGATGCATGATGATCTTATCCAAACGCATGCCCAACTTCTCTAGCAATTTGGAAGAGGATAGATTATCAAGGCGAGTCGTTGCCAAGATACGCGGCAAATGCAATTGCCGTTGCGCATACTGTAAAGTCGCAGCGGCGGCTTCAAATGCATATCCTTGCCCACAATAAGCGGGCAAAAAGGCAAAGCCGATATCCGCATGATCAAGATAATCGCGCTTTGACAAACCGCACATGCCAATCGCCGTTCCCGCTTCCTTCAGTTCGACCAAATAGAAACCATAGCCCAGTCGCGCATAGTTTGCCATTGCACCTTGCAAAATATAAGTACGCGCATCGCCGGGCGTACGTACGCCACGGTCTCCGATAAAACGCAACCATGAGGGATCGTTGAGTAAGGCAAGCATAAATTCGGCATCATCGACAGACATTTGACGCAAGCTCAAGCGGACAGTTTCCAAGATTTTCATAAGGTCACGACATTTCAAAATGCAGAATTAATTGTTTAAGGCTTGATATCTACTTTGTCTTTCAAAGCATTTCTTAGTTGCACAGCCTCATCATACATCGTCTCAAAATCGACCAGATAGAGCGTCATTCTTCATACGGTTTGCGGTTTTGACCTTAGGCACATCGGCAAGCGTAGTGCATGTTTACTGTTGACGTAGTTGTCTATTTTCATGTGGAGTATTTGTTGAATTCTTATTTCGTTTAATTGGAGCGGTAGCACCGTGATGCGCGCCAGCTTGCTGGTAAGCAAACGACATCATAATGCAATTTATATCTGCATAGATTTGTTGTAACGTCAGCTCTGGGTATCGATAAGCATACCCATACGTTCTGCACTAGCCTATAATCGTGCTCTCATTACGTACCACGACTGCAATGTCCGCTCAAGGTATTTCATCTCACCTATTCTAAAAGCTTTCCATGAACAATCCCGATTTAGCCTACCGCGCGACGCTGGCAGAAGCCTGTACTTGGCTGCAGGAGAAAACTGGCAAAGCATGGAGCTTAGCGAACTTGATCGAGCACGGTGCTACGCCCTATGTTTGGTTGGATTACAACGATCAATTTCCAGAACTATTCGGCGATGCCACTGGCGGTTTTGCAGCGCCTATATTCTTTCAAGACGATACACAAAGATTAGCCGCGGGTAGCTCGGACGTATTGATTACGATGACTAAGGATGCCGATAAGATCGCGATCCAATTGCCATCACCCGGCATACGTGCGCCCTTAGACGATTTGCGATTTCTGCGTAAAGATTTGAGCCGACTGTTAGAACAAATCAAAAAAGATGCACAGCCTGCCAAAGAGCAAAAGTCAACATTATCGGAGTCAAATAAAGGCATCACCAAAGAACAAGCGATACTTGCTTTTGCCGGCTTGGTGAAAATCAATTTCGGTGTCGCTCTAATGAGTGGTGAAGCAATTTTTGGTGACGAAGGTGCGCGTATTAAAAGCAGTACGAAAGCGGCAAAGAATAAATGGCTGTGGAATCCTGTGACGCTGGCCTTAGGTTTGAATGACAATTATCGCGTTCCTATGTCGCGCTTGAAACGCGTATTCATGGAGCATGATTTTCTGATGCCTTGGGCAGCGCAATGGCAGGACACGTTAGCACTCTTAGGTGAATAGCCAAGTCACATCTTCACGCAGCAACGACAAAAAACTCCCCTTTTTCTTGGGTCAAACGATGCACATGCACGATTATCTCAATCCTAAAAGAGGCAGCTTATTTCACGCACTCCGTTTCACGGTATCGCTCATGTCGAGGAAACGCTTTCCAACTCGATACTCAGCACCCTGTGCGATAACTTAGTCCAACATGGCTGGTCACAACACAACCTTTTTTTATCCAAAGAACTCAATGCCTTATTGGCCGCAGAGTGCGTCGCTTTACGCCAAATGAATGTCTTGAAACTGGCACGTGTCGGTCAAGGTAATCAAACGACCTTACAAGCGAGAATACGCAGCGATCAAATCGCCTGGCTGTATGCCGGACAATCGATTGCATGCGACGCCTACTTGAGTATGATGGAGCAAGTGCGTGTCTTACTAAATCAAACCTTGTATTTGGGATTAGACAACTACGAGAGTCATTTTTCTTTCTACCCACCCGGCGCTTCGTATAGCAAACATGTAGATCGCTTTCACAACGATGATGCCCGTACTATTTCTATCGTGATCTATCTCAACGATCACTGGCTAACAGAACAAGGTGGTGCTCTGCGCCTGCACCCGCTAGATTGTGCGACACAAGATATTTCACCGGTTGCATGCCGCATGGTGGTATTTCTATCGGCCAAGATGCTGCATGAAGTTTTACCAGCGACGCGGGACAGAATGTCTTTGACTGGTTGGTTTCGACGACGGGATAAAGCGTAGTCAGTGGCGAGTTCAGGCATTCAGAGCTCGCGCCTTCGAGCTGGTATGCTGAATCGAATCGAACTCACCCTGTCCATTAACTGATCTAGAACAAAGAAACTAAAACCGCTATCGTGACTACGCTAAGGCTGGCAGCGATTTCCTTATCTTGCAATCACGATAGATTCTTCACTCGTCTTAAATTCGATGAGGTAAGGAAGCAAAGGTATTGCGGATTGGGTTCTGAATCCACTTTCTATCTTCAGTTGATAAACTTGATTCGCTTTCAATTTAACGTCATAGGTCATAGAAAGACCATCAGCAGCAATAGCCCTCGATATAACTTCCGGAAAATACGCTCTACCTAATGGGCCAAGATCAGTTGCAGAATATCTCGTATCTAAGGCCGTAGAAAACTCAACCGTAATTTGAGAAATGCCTGCAGATACTGATTTATTTTTGTTTTGAAATTGTTTGATATTGACGACCCTTGGGCGACTGTTTTCAAAATCCCGTTTCAGTAACTTAATCGGCTTTGAGAAATACCCTATACGATCCACAAATGCTTCTATCTCGTCTCTATTATTAAAATCAAGCTCGATCAAATCAGTAATAGCCTTTTGCTTATCAATCGCATCTTTATAGTATTTCTCCGCGAGCGCATAGCCGATGTAGTAACCCAAATCTCTGGTCTTGAATTGGTTTTCCAGATCATTCCAAATCCAATTGTAATGCCATGGTGAAAACATCTCCTTCTCAAATACAGCTCTAACTCGTTCTCTATTTTTGTAGCCATAGGCAATTGCTGGTGTCGGTGAATCTACACCCAGTGCTAAGGTCGGGATAAATTCTGCTACCCCTTCAAATAAGCTTTGTGAAAGTAAATCGTAGGCCATTTCTGTTTTTTGTTGGGTATGTACGTACTCATGAACATTGAGAAAAACAATATGCTTAATCGGCTTAGTGGCAAAGTATGGTTTTAGATGTTTGAACGAAGTCGTGAATTCGCTCGTGTCGGTATTTTCATCAGCCATTGCTAGTTCACTACCAACCAAGATCTGCCCATTTTTACCAGTTCCAGGTGTACGCAAAGCACCAATGGTGAAGTAGATATTGTTATCTTTTAGTTTTGGATAGATTTTTTTTAGTTGCAGCGCACCTTGTTCAATTTCTTTTGCAAACTCTTTGGCCTTATAGGTATTCGCTCGAATCGATGCCCAAAATAGGGGGTAATTATTAATTGCATCAAGGTACTCTTTGTCGCTGTATCGTCGAGCTTCCATAATCAGTTTGAGTCCCTCTGATCCCTTATCGATATAAAGCTCATTGAGATACATCAATTGCTCGGTAGCGTCCGTCGTCGATTTTATTTTGTCATACGCTCTCCAAAAATGATCAATATCGGAGGTAACAAATTGAGAATGCTTTGACTGCGCGTGGACATGATTGAATGATAAAAAAAGGAGCACGAATAAAATAATTCTTTTCATAGATATAGCCTCTTGGCGTTAATTCGATCGCAGACAAAACATCTCCGCTTTATTAGATGCTAGATGAATTTCAAATGGATCTATTTTCAAGAAGCAAAAATTACGCCAGCACCAAGCCATTGATTTTATTAGGGAAATTTACTTATACGCTGTCCGAAGACTGTCCGAAGACTGTCCAAATAGTCAAATTTCTGTCCGATGAATACTCACCGGACAATCGGTATCGACGGCGGCTATTAACTGGGCATCGGATAAAACCGAAGCACGTAATTTGGATAGAAATTTGTCGACAATTGCAGTACGGTGTTCAGACAGGTTAACCTTTAATTTGGATGTATCACAGATCATTCACCTCCCGCGTACCGATGCACCGAAGATGCCGCGCGCGAAGAACGCCTATCTAAGAGTCTGACTTTTAGAAAGGATACAAAGCACTCCGTCAAAACGCTTCAATATTTCTTTTAAGATTAGAGCCATTCCACTTTGTAGCAAATTTCTGATTAAGCTATCATCGATAAATCCATCCTAAGTCTAATGCTGACAACGATGAACCCAACCCGCCGATCAAGGAAATCCCATGAGCCTGACCCATAAAATTCTACGCAAACCGTTCTTCGGGCGTTTTGAGGTGCCATGGGTTTGGCCAAACGATACTGAGCAATCAGCCTGGGAACGCGTCAGCTTTCAAAGTGGCAACGGTGCGCAGCTACAAGGTTTGTGGGGTGCAGCGGTAAGCGACAGAGACGTTGCGGGCAACGCAAACGCCACCCTAGTACTAGCGCATCCCATGGGCAAAGCAGCCAAAGGATTTTGGTTGCGCTACGGTCACGCTGATCTATTCCGCCGATCGGGTTTTAATGTGCTGGTCTTCGATGCGAACGGCTTCGGCGAGAGCCAAGGCAAATCCTTCGACTATCCCGCCGACATACTCGCTGCAGGCATTTGGGCAAAGCGACGTCACCCACACTTACCAGTCGGACTCATAGGTGCTTCATTCGGTGCAGCCTGGGGCTTATGCTCATTGGCTAGAGAAGGCAGTCCTTACCAAGCTGCAGTATTAGAGGCTGCCTTTCCCACTCTGCCTGACTTTTGGAAACACTATCCAGTCGCCAACGCAGCAATCCGCATGTCACAAGTCGTCTGGCCATCCTTAGAAAGAAATCTCAGACCAGAACGCCAAGCTGGATTAGTCAAAGGCAATCCCTCGGTGTTACTCATACACGGCGACGCCGATATCTATACGCCACCGCATTTCGGCGAACGTCTACAACGTGCATTCGGTGCTGCGGCGAAAACGGAATTGATGATATTGCCCGGTGTGGATCATACCTTTGCTTATCGGGATGCGGCGGATGCTTACAGCGCGCGAGTGATTCCGTTTCTTAATGAGGCATTGCGAGGAGTGTAGGCTCTAGTTTGTAGGGTGGCTGCAAGCCGCGACACTGAAATTTTCACAATGCCGTGCTGTTAATTTAATGCTTGAACGAATATTTGACGATGAATCGTGAAGGTGATTTACAGCGCTGGTTGCGTCCGCCTTACACAGCTTTGACTTGTAAAAAATGGTGAGTGTTTGCTCACCATTTTCTCTTATACATTGCGTACAACACAAGCAGCCGTTTAAAAACTAGGTTCGTGAAACAGCATGATGCAAATTCGACTACACAGCCGAATGATTTTCAGATGTTGATTCCAGTGTCTTACTTTCCATCGCCATATAGAAAAACAATGGGATAAAACCGAAAGGGACGAATAGAAGCAATTGCAACCAAGCACTCTGGTCTGCATCATTGAGGCGGCGATTTCCGACCGCTAACAAAGGTATAAGCAAGATCAATCCAGCGATTTGGTTTGCCTTGGGGTGCAACACTGTCGCCACAGCAAGCACCAAGACCGTGAAAGCGATAAACCACCAATACTCATAACGACTGGCCACGCCCGAAAAATCGTCAAATTTCATCAGACTAGATTGCACAGAGATCCAAGGTGCTGGCTTCGTCGCTGACTCCTCGATCTGCATCGCTTTCGCATCCAATTCAAACACCGCTGCCAAAGCCCGCACCGACTCCAGCGAAGCGTTTCCCGATTTCTCCAAGCGCTGAATAGTACGCAAATTCAAACCGCACAATTCAGCTAATTGCTCTTGTGACCACTTTTTTTCTTCACGTAAGCGTTTTATTAACTCTGCATTGATCTTCATGTTGATTGACTCCAAATGTTGGCCCGATGAACTAGAATATAGTCCAAAATTCAGGAATATGTGACGACAATTTGGCGACAGTGGGGTGACAGTTGAGGGGAAATGTTGGGAAAAGAGGGATTTGTCGGTTGCAATGCATTGCAACCTATCGATTTACGCAATATGTTGACGCTGCCGATACCAACGCAATATTCTTAAGTTGCCATGTGCAACGCGATAATTGATCGTATATGCAATATTAGGAATTGCATAACGGCGAACACCTGCATCGAGGTGAAGGCTCCCAAACTTGGCTGTGCTGCAATTAAGCTGATAGATTTATCATCCCGCTGAATAGCGAGACCCGCTGTTCCCACATCTTCGCTTTCAATTTTTTCCAAGGTCGCAAAGAACGATTTCTGCGCGCTTGCACTCCAAACAACAGCAAGTGAATGTACTGAGTCAGCCACTATTTATTCGGTTTTAAAACGTTTCTTCGTGGCCTTTATATTTTGTAATTTTTAAAAACCACATAGCTAACAAACAGAGCCAAAAGTAATATAGGGCGGGTGCAATCCGCGCCGGCGGAATTTTCAAAATACTGTGATGGCAATTTGATGCTCGGAAGAATATTTGAACAATAAAACGTTAAAATTGATTTACAGCGCCGGTTACACCCGCCCTAGATTGCTGGTTCCCGTTCTACTTGTCCATATTTCTTATAATTCAAAAAGAGCACATAAGCCCCTGACAAGCTCATCAGTAGAGGCCACAAGCAGTCAAACCATGTTCCTTCGAAACCAGGCTCAACGACCGACTTTTCTGGATCAGCCGGATCGTAATAAACAGGCACGGTGGAAAATAACGGATATTTTTCCAGCATTTGGGACGCAGATGCCGAACTGCTGAATGTCATTCTAGAGTTAACAATTTTCTTTTGATTCACTTCATATACATAGAAAAAAACTGCCTGCACCGCGCCCCTACCAGGCGGGGGTTTTAATTTTGCCGTTATAATTTCACCCTCGACCCGAATCCAATTCACAGAATTAATTGCATCGAAGTTCTCACGAATCATTCCCACGCAACCCAATAATCCCGCGATCACAAATATCAAGCCAAATATGATTTCCCGAATGCTCATTATTCTGTCTTGAGTTTCTCTAAAAGTAACACTTAGCCTTTAGTGGGCCTAGATTGCTTTAAGCCAAAGTTGGCGAGGACTCCCCGCCAACTATCCTTCTGCTACATATTCCTACGATACTGACCGCCGACTTCAAAGAGTGCAGTTGTAATCTGCCCCAACGAACAAACCCGCGCCGCATCCATCAACTTCGCAAACACGTTTTCATTATTAATCGCCGCTTGCTGCAATGCCGCCAGCGCTTGTGGCGCGACATCGGCATGACGTGTGTGAAAATCAGCCAAGCGCGTTAATTGCGATTGCTTTTCTTCGTCTGTGGAACGTGCCAATTCTATCTTCTGTGGTGCTTCGCCGCCTTTTGGATTGCGGAAGGTATTGACGCCGATGATAGGCAGAGTGCCGTCGTGTTTCAGGTGTTCATAGTGCATGGATTCTTCTTGGATCTTGCCGCGCTGGTAGCCGGTTTCCATCGCGCCTAAGACACCGCCGCGTTCTGCGATGCGTTCGAATTCTTGCATCACGGCTTCTTCGACCAAGTCGGTCAATTCTTCGATAATGAAGCTGCCTTGGATAGGATTTTCGTTTTTCGCTAAGCCCCATTCGCGGTTTATGATCAATTGGATCGCTAAAGCACGACGCACTGATTCGTCGGTTGGTGTGGTGATCGCTTCATCGTAAGCGTTAGTGTGCAAGCTATTGCAGTTGTCGTAGATTGCGATTAGGGCCTGCAGCGTGGTGCGGATATCGTTGAAGTCGATTTCTTGCGCGTGCAAGCTACGGCCTGAAGTTTGGATATGGTATTTCAACTTCTGGCTGCGATCGTTCGCACCGTATTTGTCGCGCATGGAGACTGCCCAGATACGGCGTGCTACGCGGCCTAAGACCGTGTACTCAGGGTCCATGCCGTTACTGAAGAAGAAGGACAAGTTCGCTGCGAAATCATCGATGTGCATACCGCGTGCGAGGTAGGCTTCAACGAAGGTGAAACCGTTCGACAAGGTGAATGCCAATTGCGAAATCGGGTTCGCGCCTGCTTCAGCGATGTGATAACCAGAGATCGAAACGGAATAGAAATTGCGCACTTGGTGATGCACGAAATATTCTTGAATATCACCCATCACTTTGAGTGAGAATTCAGTTGAGAAGATGCAGGTATTTTGACCTTGGTCTTCTTTCAGAATATCAGCTTGCACCGTGCCACGGACATTCATCAACACCCATGCGCGAATTTTCGCGGCTTCGTCGGCGGTCGGCTCACGTTTATTATCAGCACGGAATTTTTCCATTTGCTGATCAATCGCTGTATTCATGAAGAAAGCCAAGATCGTTGGTGCTGGGCCATTGATCGTCATCGATACGGAAGTCGCTGGATCGCACAGATCGAAACCATCGTACAAGACTTTCATGTCTTCCAAGGTCGCTACAGATACGCCAGAGTTACCAATCTTGCCGTAGATATCAGGGCGAATCGCTGGGTCTGCGCCGTACAAAGTGACGGAATCAAACGCGGTCGACAAACGCTTTGCATCCATACCTTGCGAAACGAGTTTGAAACGACGGTTAGTACGGTATGGGTCACCTTCACCAGCAAACATACGGGTTGGGTCTTCGCCTTCACGTTTGAAAGCAAACACGCCTGCTGTAAATGGGAAAGAGCCTGGGACGTTTTCTAACATTAACCAACGCAAGATTTCGCCGTGATCTTCAAAGCGTGGCAATGCGACTTTGCGGATTTTTGTCCCAGACAAAGTGCTGCTGATGAGTTGCGTGCGAATTTCTTTGTCACGGATTTTGACGACGTATTCATCACCCGCATAAGCCTTCTGCATGTCTGGCCACATCGCAACCAATTTCTTGGATTCTGCATCGAGCTTGTTGTCGCGCTCGGTAATGAGGTCGTCAAAGTCTGCAGTTTTACCCGCCACTGTCAGCATCTGTTTCGTTGCTTGCAGTTGCTGACGTTCACGTGCGATACCAACCTGTTTGTATGTATGCTTGTGATAAGCACGTACGCTATCGGCGATTTCAGCCAGATAGCGACTACGAGCTGGTGGCACGATGACGTTTTGCGCGCTAGATGTTTTACTGATTACTGGCGCGAGTTTGCTTGGTTTCGCTTTCAATCCACGCGCAACCAATTCAGGCAAAATGCCTTGGTACAAAGCGGTAACGCCATCATCATTGAAGCGTGATGCTTGTGTGCCATAGACTGGCATTTCATCCGGCTTCTTGGTCCACATTTCGCGGTTGCGTTGGTATTGTTTTGCCACATCACGTTGTGCATCTTGTGCGCCTTTGCGGTCGAACTTATTGATGGCAACAAAATCGGCGAAATCGAGCATGTCGATTTTTTCTAATTGTGAAGCAGCACCAAATTCCGGCGTCATCACGTACATCGATAAATCCACGTGCGGCACAATCGCTGCATCGCCTTGGCCGATACCGGATGTTTCAACGATGACCAAATCAAAGCCTGCCACTTTGCAGGCAGCGATCACATCAGGTAAGGCTTGAGAGATTTCTGAGCCTGCTTCACGTGTCGCTAGTGAGCGCATGAAGACTTTGACTTTGCCTTTCCATGGGTTGATCGCATTCATACGAATACGGTCGCCCAGCAAAGCACCGCCCGATTTACGGCGCGATGGATCGATGGAGATCAAAGCGATATTCAACTCATCATCTTGATCGAGGCGAATACGACGAATCAATTCATCGGTTAAGGAAGATTTACCGGCACCGCCTGTACCTGTGATACCAAAGGCTGGCGTCTTGATGGCTTTTGCGGATTCGATAATGCTCGCACGCAAAGCTGCGTCAACTTTATCGTTTTCTAATGCCGTAATCAGCTGTGCTAAAGGGCGATGTTTATCGACGAGTTCGCCTTGTTGCAACACATCTAAGCTTGTTGGTGCAAACGGTGAGAGATCGATGTCGCAAGCTTTGATCATGGACAAAATCATGCCGACCAAACCCATACGTTGACCATCTTCTGGACTAAAAATGCGTGTCACACCGTAGGCATGCAAATCCGCGATTTCTTCTGGCACGATAACACCGCCACCGCCACCGAATACTTTGATATGTTCACCACCACGTTGCTTGAGCAAGTCGATCATGTATTTGAAATACTCGACGTGGCCACCTTGGTAGCTGGAAATCGCGATACCTTGCGCATCTTCTTGCAATGCCGCGGTGACGATTTCTTCTACCGAACGGTTGTGGCCCAAGTGGATCACTTCTGCGCCATTCGCCATCAAGATACGACGCATGATATTGATCGAGGCGTCGTGGCCGTCGAACAAGGATGCTGCAGTCACGAAACGGACTTTGTTGGTGGGTTTGTATTCGGTTAACTTCTCGGCGATGGATAGATCGGTCATGTTGTTTTCCTTTTATTCAATCGATATATGCTTGTGGCAAATACTGTGTTGTTTGATTATATGACGTTTCGATTTACGTTTACGTTCACGTCACTTATTAATTGTGGTTTTGTGTTGGTTTTGGCTTGTTTGTCCCCTCCCCCGAATTATTACTTTATGGGGAGGGCTAGGGTGGGGATGGGTCTCGGTTATTCAATTGATAGCGGAGTTAATCGACTAAAACCCATCCCCATCCCTAGCTTCCCCTTGAAGGGGAAGGGGCTAAAACCTCGCGACTTCATGCTGCTTGCTGTTTACTCGGCACATTCATCAAAGCCGCTTTTTCAACATAATAAGCTTGCATTGCCTTTTCCTTCACATGACCAAAGCCACGGATTTTTTCCGGCAGGCTCGCTACCGCGATGATTTGATCGACATTGTCAGCGTTAAGCTTAGTCAACAAAGACAATACTGTATCGCGGTAATCTGTGATCAAGGCACGCTCTTTTTGACGTTCTTCAGTGTAGCCAAAGATATCTAATTTAGTGCCACGCAAACCCTTAAACTTCGCTAACAATTTAAACGCCTGCCACATCCATGAACCATATTGCGCTTTGATCAAATGGCCTTGACCATCTTTTTTGGAAAACAAAGGTGGTGCCAAATTGAATTTAACTGAGAAATCACCCTCAAATTGCTGCTTTAATTTTTCAGTGAATTCACCATTGGTGTACAAACGAGCAACTTCGTATTCGTCTTTGTAAGCCATCAATTTGTAAGCGTACTTAGCTACTGCCGTTGCTAACTTAGCCCCGCCGATTTTTTCTTCGGCAGCGCGCACTTTGCTAACGAGTTCTTCGTACTGTGCAGCGTAAGCGGCGTCTTGGTATTCGGTCAAAAAGGCGACGCGACGTTTGATGATGCTGTCTAAGCTTTGCGGCATCTGGATCACTACTGGTTGACCCGGAATCGCGATTTTCTCAACGCGCACCAGATCGACTGCAGCTCTACGTCCCCACAAGAAAGCTTTTTTGTTCGCATCGATTGCCACACCATTCAATTCAATCGCACGTAACAAAGCCGCTTCAGACAAAGGTATCGCGCCTTTTTGGAAAGCGAAACCTAAGATGAATAAATTAGTGGCAATCGAATCGCCCATCAAAGCAGTCGCGAGTTTTGTCGCATTCACGAAATCGACATTGCCGCCAACAGAATCTGAGATTAAACGCTCGGTCGATTCCAATGGGAATTGCCAGTCAGGATTTTTAGCGAATGGTCCGGTTGGTTGTTCATGTGTATTGATCACAGCGCGAGTACGACCTGCACGCATTTTTGAAATCGCATCATGTTGGCCTGCCGTCAAAATATCGCAGCCCAAGATCAAATCCGCTTCGCCAGTTGGGATGCGTTGTGCGCGTAGTTTGCTGACTTTTTCAACGATACGAATATGAGAAGTCACTGAGCCATTCTTCTGCGACATGCCCGTCATGTCGAGCACAGAAGCGACTTTGCCTTCGAGATGCGCTGCCATCCCAAGCAAAGCACCAACCGTAATCACGCCCGTGCCGCCAATACCGTTCAACAAAATATTGTAGGACGTATCGCAGCTAGGTAAAACTGGCAAAAGCAAATCGCCGAAGTCATCGGTCTTCGCTACACCCGTTTTTGACTTCACCAACTTACCGCCTTCGACTGTGACGAAGCTAGGACAGAAACCTTTGACGCAGGAATAATCCTTATTGCATGAAGACTGATCAATCGCACGCTTGCGACCAAATTCGGTTTCCACAGGCATGATGGAAGTACAGTTCGATTGCACGCCGCAATCGCCACAACCTTCACACACGGCTTCGTTAATGAACATGCGTTGGTTCGGATCAGGGAATTGGCCTTTTTTGCGACGACGACGTTTCTCCGCTGCGCATGTTTGATCATAGATCAAGACACTTGCGCCTTCGATTTCGCGCAGTTCACGTTGTACCGCATCCATGTCATTGCGGTCGTGCAAAGTGATGATTGCTGGTAGGCCACTACGGTCTGTGTAGCGAGTTAAATCTTCAGTCACCAAGGCGATGCGTTTCACACCTTCGGCCGCCATTTGCTGCGCCATCATTTGTACACTTATGGTGCCATCGACGGGCTGACCGCCGGTCATGGCGACTGCATCGTTATACAAAATTTTGTAAGTGATATTGACCTTCGCTGCGACTGCTGCGCGAATCGCCAAATAGCCGGAATGGAAGTAAGTACCATCACCGAGATTTTGGAACACGTGGGGTAAAGTCGAGAACGCTGCTTGACCTATCCATGGTGCGCCTTCGCCACCCATGTGGGTCGTCAATTTATTGAACTCAGGATAAATCGCAGTCGCCATCACGTGGCAGCCAATGCCTGCTAACGCCAAACTACCTTCTGGCACTTTGGTCGAGGTGTTGTGCGGGCAGCCTGAGCAATAGTAAGCTGGACGTGCTGGCGTGTTGACTTGTTTGTTCAACACTTCATCTTTAGCTTCGAGGAATGCCAAGCGTGCTTTAATCAAATCGCTAGTGTGGAAGCGAGCGATACGTGCGGAAATCACGCGAGCGATTTGCGATACCGAGAAATCGGCTTTCGAAGTCAACAACCATTCGCCACGTGGGGCAACCCATTCACCTTTTTCATCAAACTTACCGATCACGCGTGGGCGTACATCGTCGCGCCAGTTATAGAGTTGTTCTTTGAGTTGATACTCGACCATTTGGCGTTTTTCTTCGACCACCAAAATTTCGTCCAAGCCTTGCGCAAATTCACGCACGCCATCTGGTTCCAAAGGCCAAGGCATAGACACCTTGTACAAACGAATACCAATGTCGACCGCCATTTGTTCATCGATGCCTAGGTTTTCAAATGCTTCCAAGACATCGAGGTAGGATTTTCCTGAAGCGACGATACCGAGCTTCGCATGTGGACTATCGATCGTCACGTGATTGAGTTTATTCGCACGCGCATACGCCAAGGCTGCATAGATTTTGTAGTCTTGCATCAAGGCTTCTTGCTTACGTGCTTGGATGCCTAAAGTGTCGAGCGACAATCGTGTATTGAGTCCACCTTCAGGCATCACGAAATCTTCTGGGATTGTGATTTTTAAACGGAATGGATCAGCGTCAACTGAGGACGTGGATTCAACCGTATCAGCCAAAGCTTTGAAGCCGACTGCACAACCTGAAAAGCGGGACATCGCCCACGCATGCAAACCCAAGTCCAAGTATTCCTGCACATTCGCTGGGTACAACATAGGAATCATGCAGGCGGAAAAAATATGATCAGATTGATGCGGCAAAGTCGATGAGTAAGCGCCGTGATCATCACCCGCCACCAAGATCACACCACCATGTTTTGATGTGCCCGCATGATTCATGTGTTTGAAAACGTCGGCACTACGATCGACACCTGGGCCTTTGCCGTACCACAGACCAAACACGCCATCGTATTTAGCGGGACCGATCAGATCTACCGTTTGTGTGCCCCACACAGCAGTGGCGGCGAGGTCTTCATTCACGCCTGGCACGAACTTCACATGATGCTGTTCTAAGAGCTTTTTGGTTTTCCACAAGGTTTCATCCAAACCTCCGAGCGGCGAACCGCGATAGCCTGAAATAAATCCAGCAGTATTCAAACCAGCGGCGAGATCACGCTGTCTTTGTATCATCGGCAAGCGCACTAATGCCTGAATGCCTGATAAGAAAATGGTGCCAGTATTGGATGTGTATTTGTCGTCGAGCGAAACGGGAGCCAAAGCGGGTGCCAAATGCGGCGCGGAATTGGTGACGACGGAGGATGTTGCTGAATTTATTTCAGATGCTGAGGCGGACGAAAGCGAAGACGCTTCCACCAGACCAGCAGATTTCATTGCTGTGTCGGATGACATGTAGAGCTCCAAAAAATTTGTGATTTTTGTGTGCAAAGAACTTGGGCTGCGTCCGGTAAGACACAAGTCTGTTCTGAGCTTATGGGAAGGTAATCGCCATAAGTTCAAGTTGCATCGGCTGAGATAGCAGCCATTTTAATTCAATTCAGGCCCGAAACCCAAGAAAAAGCCCGACAATTCCGGCGTTTTTCTGGCGAAAGTTTCTTAAAACCTAATTATCCGCGCCGCGATTCAAATTGCAGGCGCTTGAGAATCAGGTTTTAAAACTTTGCATAGTTTTATCTAAGCATCGGGCAAATCTGAATCGGAGACATCAAAGAAAGCTTTCGAAATTCTGGGATGGAGAGCACTCCCATTCGCTGCAGCGCTTTCTCGACTTCCTTTGAAATCTGCTGTGTTCACAGTGTAGTGAGAACGTGTTCGTTTGAAAAATACAGAATTAAAATAGGGCTATCGTGAAAAATGATACCCCTTCCCTAATTGCGCCAACTTGCGTAAAAATTTCTAAGCTTCGACCTAAATCAGTATCAATTTTCTTGAAAACATACGAAAAGAACTATTTTTAATTTATTGATTGACTTCTTAAATTCAATAAACTACAGTAGTAGAACTACATGAGTAGTTGAAAGTAATGAGCTAAAGATTAGTTCTTGCCGCAGACCATGCACTATCACAGCAAACATGAAAGATCAAAAGATGGAAGACGACTCCAAGAATGCCTCACTAAGCGAACCGCAATTGGCCTTAATGCGCGTGTTGTGGAACAAACCTGACTCGACCGTCATTGAAGTGGTGGAAACGATGCGGCAAACGCGCCCACTCGCCCACACTACGATCGCGACGATGTTAACGCGTTTAGAAAAGCGTGGTTTGGTCAGTGCAAGCAAAGAAGGTCGGCAACTGATTTATAGGGCGACACGTTCTGAATCTGAGGTACAAAAATCGATGGTAGCTGAATTATTGTCCTCCGTATTTCTAGGCAATGCGCGCGCTTTACTCAGTCACTTAGTACGTGAAGAGGAAATCAAGGCAGAAGATTTAGAACAGATTCGCCAGCGCATACAGAGCAAATCCGGCAAAGGGAAAGTCCATGAATAGCCTACTTATTTTTACGCCTACCATCTTAGCTTGGTTGTTGAGCTATGCGATTCATAGCTCCGTCTTGCTTGGGGTCGCATTGCTCTGTCAAAAACTGGGCTTGCTTAGGCAAAGGAATTTGGCTGAAATAGTGTGGCGCTTTGCGTTGTTTGGAGGCTTGCTGACAGCGACGTTGCAACTATCATTGCAGTTGCTTTTGCAAGATAACTGGCAAGCATCAGTTCATAACACGGCATCTGCAGTCATAGCGCCAACGATGCAGCCGGTCGATAATAAGATCGAAAAAATCACGATTAGCCTGGCTCCGTCAGTTGCGCTCACCACAATAACAGAGCCACTAGTTCGCGAAACGGCGAGCACTACACCTACCTTGCCTCAAGCCGCCTCCACGTCAAACGCAATAGTGTTATCACAAAACATCAATCAACTTGCAAGCGCCCTACTTTTTACATGGATGCTTTATTGCCTGTTGATTTGCATCAAGCTAGTACTTTCGGTTCGACAATTAAATCGTCTTGCCGCAAGCATGCAACTTATTGGCCGTGCCGATCTCAATGCATTAGTACAAAAGCTGCTGCCGACTACTCACGGCAACATCAGCATTCGCCGCAATACTTTGTGGAACAGCCCTTTCGTTTGTCCCAACGGCAGCGTTTGTCTGCCTGAATGGGTCTTAGAAAATTCAGATACGACGCAATGTCACGCCATGTTGGCTCACGAAGTCCAGCACATCGTCAGGCACGATAGCAAATGGCGCATCGCTCAACAATTCATCATAGATATTTTCTTCTTTCAGGTGCTCAATCGCTATGCGGTAAAGCAATTGAGCTTACTTGCAGAGATAGCCTGCGATCAGGCAGCACAACAAGTCAGTGAGCGCAAGGCAATCGCTCAAGCCCTATTGAGCTGCGCTGAAAATATGCTTTCTCAAAAACTCCCAGCCTTAGCCTTACCTATGGCACAGGCATCATCATTGGTTCAACGTATCAATCTACTCTTAGACGAGGACTATATGCCCAACTCACAACAAGATACACACAAAGGCAAGATCATCAGCCTGAGCGCGATCGCCATTTTAGTTTTAACTGCGGTGAGCTTTTCTATGCCCACGATTGCCTTAGTGATGCCATCTCCAGAAGCAAAGACACTAGGGATTATTAATGCCAACTCAGTGACAATCAAGGAGCTGCCATCGGCACCAAGCAGCTTAGCGGCGTCAAACTCAATAGATGACCTCAAAGCTCCACAAATTGCCGACAATTCCGAGCAAGTCGATTCGCTGACCAATGAAATCCCTAAGCCTCATGCAATGGCAACGGCAGCAGCAACCGCGGTGCTGGGAGTGGAAGCAAATCACACCGAGCAAACCAGCGCTACAAAAAACAATACTAAGCCAAGTCAACAAGCACAATTGACTCAAGCGACGCAAGCCTTTGTGAATAAAGACTATGCAGAAGCGCTCAGAATCTATAGCGAATTGGCCAATGCGGGCAATGCAGAGGCACAAGCACTCAAAGGCGAAATGTTGTGGCATGGAGATGGGCAGCCAGCGGATTCCCAGGAAGCAAAAATTTGGATTAGCAAAGCCGCCGCTCAAGGACATCTGAAAGCGCAAAAATTCTTAGAAATGCTGGTGGAGCGCGAGAAGCGGCAATCAGAATTAGCGCTTTACACGCAAAACTTTGACGGTGGCAAACTCAAATGGACAGAGCAAACCTGCCCTCGTCCAATGCTACCTACAAGTAAGTTCACAAAGGAAACACTAAAACTTGCCCTTGAAAAAATGAACGCCAATCTAGACTGCTACAACAATTATATTTCCGCACTGCAGCTCAGCTTAGCAAATGTCAGCTATTTACCGCAAGAGATTCGCCTGATTATGCGCAGTGATGAACTAGAAAAATCGAAGCAACTGGCACAAAACATTTTCTATCTATCTGGTTTGCAAGCGAAAGCCCATAGTGAACAAATGCTGACTGATTTTAAAAATGCCTATCAACCTTGGTATTCGGCGCAGCGGAACGAGGACAAGGATAAGTTTTACCATCAAATGATAAATGAACGTAGTAGAGGTAACTATGACAGGGTCTTCCCATTTGTGGAGCCAGAAACTGGAGTCCGCTCAGTCATTACCTCAAGCAATCCGAACTTCACTCCGGTTTTTATTCCAAAATAATTCTTACTACATCTAGTTCGTAAGCTGTACAAAAGATTCTCCCCTTCAATGAAGCATCGCCAAATTCAGATCTGGCCCTGCTTCATTTCTTTGAGATTGCCTGTGTTATTTAGACGAATTTTTCTTCAAAAAGGCTTCTAAGCGCACATAAAAATCACGGCGATGTTCGCTATCGTAAAAGCCGTGACCTTCGTTTTTTACTAACATCCATTCTGGTGGATTACCTGCTTTAATTAGCGCATCACGCATTTTTTCAGCTTTATCTAATTGTGTCGCTTCATCTTTTGTACCCTGCGCCAGAAAAACCGGATTACTACCCATAGTCTCAATCACAAAATTGGTGGCCTGTTTATCGCCACTAATATCTTAGCGCTTCAAGCGACTAGCGAGATCGTAGCGACCTAAGTAGCCTACCGCACACTTATACATTCCGGGTGCACGAATTGGCGTCATTCAGGCTGCATATCCTCCAAAACCAATTCCAAAAACACAGACTCGATCTGCATCGATTTCAGGATGGTTTTTTGTTTTAATCGTTAGGTATCAACACTGAGCCATACCAAAGAAATCGCTGCAAGATCCTGTCATGAGAGTCACGTGCAGCGATGAAGATCAATAGACGCTATGTTGCCAATCAAGTCTTTGCGCCTAAACTGTCTAAAACGTCATCACGGAATTGTCGGCTACAAGGAATAAGTGCCTTGCTTTGCAACACCAGTGCGCCATCGCCCTTCCCGTTTGGCTTAGTATCAAATTGGATGATTTGATCGAGGCGCACAAGATAACTGCGATGGCAGCGCCGGTAAGCGCTTCCCAGGCGCTGTAAAGTTACGGTCAAGGTTTGACGCAAAATGTGATTGCCTGTGGCGGTGTGTAAAATCACGTAATTGTCGGCTGCTTCAACCCAATGTATGTCTGGAATGGGAAGAACCAGCACATGTCCACGATCCTGAATAATTAAGGGAGCAAGCTCAATCTCAACATTTGCTTTAACCTGCAACGCGCGTAAAGCGTTACTAACTTTACTAAGTGCTCGTAAAAATCGTTCTTCATCATATGGTTTGAGTAGATAATCAATCGCATTCGCATCAAATGCGCGCAAGGCAAACTGATCATAAGCAGTCACAAATACTATCTGCGGCATGGGCAAAGACAAACGCTGCGCAACGCTAAGTCCATCTAGTTCTGGCATCTGAATATCGAGGAAGATTACATCGTATCGTTCTTGCGAAACCAGGCTCAACGCCTCTACGCCATCTCGGGCTTCGGAGATAAGACTAGTATGCGCGTGCTGAGTAATTAGCCGACGTAATTTATCGCGTGCGGGTCGCTCATCATCAACGATTAAGATTCGCCAATTTTGCATCATGTGGTTTGCATCATGAGGATCTCTGAACGTACACCGGCAGGTGAACACTGCTCTATGCGTAAGCTAGCATGGTCACCGTACATCACCGCCAGGCGTTGATGTAAATTGTTTAAACCTATTCCCGATGGATTCACACCAAGCTGCCCTGCATCATCCTCTACCATTAAGTTGAGCGTCTGTTCATGTAGGCTACTACGAATCCAAACTTTGGTTGGTGCTGAACGCTTTTCTACTGTGTGTTTAAAGGTGTTTTCTAGCAGCACCTGCAAACACATCGTTGGCACTTTACATGTCAAACTGTGTGGGTCAATTTGCCACTCTATACTGACTCGATCGACAAAACGTAATTGCATTAATTCGGCAAATGCACGTAGCAAATCTAATTCTCGCTCCAATGTGGTTTCTGTTTGCTCACCCAAATCTAAAGTATGGCGCAGCAATTCAGCCAGGCGCGTGATCGCCTTGTCGGCAGCCTTTAAATCGGAGTACATCAATGAAGAAATCGTATTGAGGGCATTGAATAGGAAATGTGGTTGGATTTGCTGGCTCAATCTTTGTATGTGCGCTTGCTGTAAAAGTTGGGTGGCACGCTCTGCATTGGCTTTTTCTTCCACCAAAAACATATACGATTGCACGCCAAAAACCACAACATAAAACAAACCCAGAAATATTGATAATTTGATGGGCTCATAGATAAACACTTCTAGCCAGGGATCATGCGAGTAGATTTTTCCTATTAATGCATATAAGCCGTGGCGTATAGAAAAAGTGATGAAAACAAAGCTGATGCAAACAAGAGGGAGATAGGTAAGCAAACGCAAGAACCATAGCCGTGGCGTTTGCAGTAAGGATTTGTTCGTTAGTAGCGGCCATTGAAGATAAAAGATAATCGTGCCAACCAATGCAGAAGAGCTTTCCCAGAATACCGGCTCCCAAAGATGCTGCCCGCCATCGCGCCGATAATCTTGTACAGCAACGGCCACCATCAATGCCCAAAATAAAACCGTGCCGCCTAACGCACTTTTTTTTCCTATGCTTAGCTTGTCTGAGGTTTTCATTAAACTAAACTTGTGGTGCCTCGCCATTTACCGCTGAGGCTGAGATCACGGCTAAGTTCAAGCACCAATTTTTCGACTGCCATTGCAGCATTGGTTAAGGGAATATTTTTCGACGAACACAATACGACAGTGCGCGATAGCTTGACGTCGCTAATTGGACTGGCGCGCACTTCACCTCGTTCGATTTCTGCGAGCAAAGGTGACATCGGTAAAATAGTCGCCCCCATATCAGCCAGAATGGCAGATTTTAAAATCGCAATTGAAGTAATGTCGATCACGTGTTCGGTTCTTAATCCATGGTCACGCACAACTTGTTCGATTCTTGGTCGCACACCGTGCTGTATGCTCGGCAGTATCAGGGGAACTTGTAGTGCTTTTTCAAGCGTGATGGATTTGCGTTTGCAGGCAAATTGAGAATCAGTTCTGGTGATGTACATCATCTCTTCTTCTACCAAAGGTTTGGTCGCGAATTTACCTAATTGTCCATCATCAAACAAGACCGCCAAATTCAAGCGACCTGATGCCAACTGTTCCGTCAAATTACCCGTCAACTCTTCCGTTAGTTGAAATACGATATCGGGAAAAGCAGCTCGAACTGCGGTCAATAGTGGGAATGCCAAAGCGCCAGATGCACTTTGTGGAATACCTAGTGCGACCGTGCCACTAGGCTTGTCGGTAGTTTGATTGACAGCCGATTTGGCATCTGCCACTTGCTTCAGAATCGCTAAGGCATGTTCATAGAATATTCGACCCGCATCGGTCGCTTGCATACCTTGAGCGGAACGATGCAAAAGACTGGTTCCCAGTTCCTCTTCAAGCTGTTGAATCTGCTGGGTCAATGCCGGCTGTACGATATGCAGAACCCGCGCCGCACGGGAGAGAGAACCATGATCAACGATGGCGACGAAGTAGCGTAGTTGACGTAATTCCATAGGTAGTCACAGTGCGTATTGAAAAATTTCTATGCAGGCACTTTAGAATGCGGGAGCGTTTAGAAAAATTCTACGCTATCTTGCGAGTGCTCAATATGCAGTGCGCCTGACTGTACCAGATCTTCAAATTGACAGACCCGATTGCGCCCGTTACTTTTTGCATAATACAGGGCCTGATCTGCGCGTCCTATAATACCTACAGCAGGTTCGAAAGGATCGATATGAGCAAATCCAATACTAATAGTCACGGTTCCGACCTGAGGGAAGGGATAGCGCGCCACGTTCTCACGGAAGCGCTCAAAAATCATGTGCGCATCTTCTTTGTTAGTCGAACGCAATAAAATAACGAATTCTTCGCCGCCAAAACGGAATAATTTATCACTAGGCCGAAATGAAGATCTCATCAAATTGGCGACCAAGATCAAAACTTCATCACCGTATAAATGACCAAACTGGTCGTTCACGCGTTTGAAATGATCTATATCTAAAACCGCCAACCAATGTTGCTTTTCACTGTTGCTATCACGCCGCTCGACTTCGACTTGGGAAGCATTGTCGTGCAACTGCTTTTGCAGACCAGTTCGGATAATTTTTGAAAAGTTGTCGTCGAAAGTTTTACGATTAAGTAATCCTGTGAGTGAATCTCGTTCGCTGTAATCCAATAAATTTTGGAAATTACGGTAGACGACCAAAATACCACTCATGACTTCTTTGGTGTTTTCGGTATAGGCAGCTGGATTATAAATCTCAAGGCAAACGTTGACTTTGTCATTCATCCAAATTGGCAGCCAGATAGTTCGGTTGGCCTTGTCATCAATATCTTCAATGACACTACTATGCTGCGCCAAGCCTGCGACTAATTTAGGAAGCTGCTCAATCGGTATTTCAGGAATTAAATGTTCGAGGTGCTCTTCACTAGCCTCTAATTTTCCTTCAGCAATCGTGATCTGTGCTTTAACAAAAGCATTCCCGCCGACATGAACGATATCTAAAACCCTGGCACGGGAAGCATGCGTAAGTTCGCTGAGCGCTGAAATTACGGAGATATTGAGTAAATCATGGTCGCGGTGACCAGTGATTTCCATCAAATGTTTAATTATTGATTCCATAAAGACGATCTAAGGAACTGCTTTCTATGAACAGATTACTATAAAAATACAGCTGAAACACTTCTCATTTCACACTGCTCACACCATCATTTGACGACAAGAAATCAACATGGATTCAACACACCACCAAGCGTAGGTTTAAGGCAAGGCTTTTGATTTGATAAAAATACAATTTCGAACTATACCATTAATTTGCTTTAAAATTAACTATCTCAGTATTTCATATAATCATCTTAACTTTATATGCCAATCGATAGCAAGGCTTTACGCTCTTGCTGCACCGCATTTTTCCATAGATTGTTGCACCACCACTCATACATAAATTTTTAACTATTTTTTTTATAAATTCATATGGAGACTTGCTAGATTTCTCAATAATCAAACAACAAATAATGAACAATGTTCTTTGTAAACGCTGCGGCAAAGTGCATAGCAATCTAATCTCTCTGCCTTCTTCCCCCGCTTTTTTTCTAATTTTCGCTGCCTGATGCCAAGCGCTTGAGGTATCCTAACGACTTCGCATTTTCCCTCTAAAAGAATCCCAATAATGGCAAATTACGTCTACACCATGAACCGGGTCGGCAAGATCGTCCCACCTAAGCGTCAAATTTTGAAAGATATTTCCCTTTCCTTTTTCCCGGGCGCCAAAATTGGCGTATTGGGTCTAAATGGTTCGGGTAAGTCGTCCTTATTGAAAATCATGGCAGGTATCGATAAAGATATTCAAGGTGAAGCCGTGCCTATGCCGAACTTGAACATCGGCTATCTTCCGCAAGAGCCGCAACTCGATCCAGAACAAACGGTGCGCGAAGCGGTTGAAGGCGCGCTTGGTGAGGTGTTCGAAGCTAAGGCAAAACTCGAATTGGTGTATGCGGCGTACGCCGAAGAAGACGCTGATTTTGATGCGCTGGCCAATGAACAAGCGCGCTTAGAAGCGATTATTTCTACCTCGGCTGGTGACAACGTCGAGCTGCAATTAGAAATGGCTGCCGATGCTTTACGCCTGCCTCCGTGGGATGCAAAGATAGCGGTCTTATCCGGTGGTGAAAAACGCCGTGTTGCTTTATGCCGTTTGCTGTTGTCGAAGCCAGATATGCTCTTGCTCGACGAACCAACCAACCATCTGGATGCAGAATCAGTTGACTGGCTGGAGCAATTTTTATTGCGCTTCCCTGGCACCGTCGTAGCGATTACGCATGATCGTTATTTCTTGGACAATGCCGCTGAATGGATTCTGGAATTGGATCGTGGTGCAGGTATTCCTTGGAAAGGTAATTACTCCTCTTGGCTGGATCAAAAGCAAGCCCGCTTGAAGCAAGAAGAAGCCACTGAATCTGCACGTCAACGCGCCTTACAAAAAGAATTGGAATGGTCACGCCAAAATCCAAAAGCACGTCAGGCTAAGAGCAAAGCACGTCTGGCACGCTTCAATGAAATGAGCGAGCACGAATACCAGAAACGCAATGAAACACAGGAGATTTTCATCCCTGTGGCTGAACGTTTAGGTAACGAAGTGATTGAATTCAAAAACGTTAGCAAGTCATTCGGTGATCGTCTCTTGATCGACAATCTGAGCTTCAAGATACCACCAGGCGCTATCGTCGGTATCATCGGCCCGAACGGCGCGGGTAAATCAACGTTGTTCAAAATGATCAAAGGCATAGAACAACCAGATAGCGGCGAAGTGATACTCGGTCAAACTGCAAAAATTTCACTGGTGGATCAATCACGTGAAGATCTGGGCAATACCAAAACCGTGTTTGAAGATGTCGCGAACGGCGCAGATGTTTTGACTGTAGGTCGTTTCGAAATGCCTTCACGCGCTTACCTTGGTCGCTTCAATTTCAAAGGTGGCGATCAACAAAAAATCGTCGGCAATTTGTCTGGTGGTGAACGCGGTCGTTTGCATCTGGCAAAAACTTTACTGCAAGGCGGCAATGTCTTACTGCTCGATGAACCATCAAATGATCTGGACGTAGAAACTTTGCGTGCTTTGGAAGATGCCCTATTAGAATTTGCCGGCAGCGTGATGGTGATCTCGCATGATCGCTGGTTCTTGGATCGTATCGCAACGCATATTCTGGCTTTTGAAGGGGACTCACAAGTGAGCTTCTTCGATGGTAACTATCAAGAATATGAAGCCGATAAGAAAAAACGTTTGGGTGAAGAGGGTGCAAAACCAAAACGTATTCGCTATAAACCTTTAACCGTTTAATTGCCTGATCGCTTAAGCGTTTAAGCGTTTAAGCGTTTAAGCGTTTAATTTATTATTCTCAATCCGATACCAACATACTCAGGAGTTCGCCATGCGCAAGACATTATCTACTTTCGTATTCCTATTCAGCGCGCTCCTGAGTCTGGCGTTCAACGGTAGCATGGCGAATGCAAATGAGAAAGCTAGCGCATCAGCCAGCGCTAGTACGCCAACCACACGTCTAGAGCCGTTCGTGGTGAACTTGGCCAGCTTTGATCGTTATTTACAAACGGCCGTTACCTTGCAACTTGCTGCCAGTGATGTTGCTGACAAAGTGAAAGTGTTTATGCCGATGGTGCGTCACGTTGTGATCATGACGCTGAGTAGCAAAGATTCTGCGGAGTTACAAAGCACCGAAGGTAAAAAAGTGTTGATTGATGAATTAAGAGCAAAGATCAATCAAGTTCTCGAAACTAAAAATGATCACGGCGTCAACGACGTTTTTTTTGAAACCTTTGTCATCCAATAATCGCGCTCGAATTCGCTGGTAAAGCACAGGGTATGCACCAACTCAAATCGGCAGTCCATGCCGAGATCGAAATCAAAAAGAGCCGTTTTCTAGGACAACTTTATCCGATTTATTCGCGCAACGAAGCGAAAGCATTGTTGGATCAAATCCGTGCCCAGCATCCGAATGCCGTACACGTCTGTTGGGCGCTGCTTTGCGAGGGCGATTCTGGATTAGATGACGACGGCGAACCCTCCGGCACTGCGGCCAAGCCTATGTACAACGTACTAGTTCATAAGGATCTCTTTAATGTACTGGCCGTCGTGGTTAGATATTGGGGCGGGACAAAACTAGGCGCAGGCGGTTTGACACGAGCTTATGGTCAGGCCATCTCGGATGCATTTAAAAATGCAGAGCTAATTGCTATTGAGGTCTTAGGTGAAATTGACTTAGTTTTTGAATTTGCCGACGAAGCACCCTTACGTCGTTTGTGCGAAAGCTATCTCGCCAGTATTCTCGAGCTTGAGTATGGCGAAAGAGTAAGGCTAAAAATTAAACTCAAAGCCACCGACCTTGAGCCTTTTTATCAAGATGCTTTCAATTTGACACGCGGCAAGCTAGAACGTCTGACTGCAGATTTATAAGAGCAAGGCCAATTGTGCACTGGCGAGCTCGGTTGGACTAGCCTTGAATCCCGTTTTCGCAAATCGCTGCCAACGACCAAGAACAAAGTTGGTCAATAAATTGGCGCGCATAGCAATTTCAGCCTCTGCCACTTGGCCTTGCATACCAGCCTGGCGTAAGGCCTGTTTGTAGGCCAGCTCTACTCTATCCATGAATTGGTTCATACGTGCCTGCAAACGCTCATCTTCATTCATCAACGCATCACCAATCAACACCCTCGTCATACCCGGATTACGCTCTGCAAAACTCAGTAGCATCAGACTAATACTGTGCGCTTGTTCTATTCCGCCTTTGTGTTGCTGACTAATTTGATTAATCAAGCCAAATACCGAACTTTCAATAAACTCGATCAAGCCTTCAAACATCTGTGCCTTGCTAGCGAAGTGTCGATACAAAGTCGCTTCTGACACGTCAATCTTGGCAGCCAAGGCTGCGGTAGTGATCTTCTCGCCTTTAGGGTTTTCCAACATACCCGCTAAGGCTTGTAAGATCTGGAGCTTACGCTCGCCGGGTTTCGTGATAGACATGGCTTGAAAGTATTTAGCAGTAACAATGGAGACAACTAAGTGGTGAAACTAAAAACGACTAAATGAGGTACAACTGACTTATACGTCGCGGCAATTCGAAAACAGATTTTACTGTGATATCGGCGCTGGCAGAAATACTTTTCTGTTGCACGTGTTGTCCATGCCCTGTGACCATCACAGTACGGATGCCAATTTGTTTGGCAGCGATGATATTTGCCACACTATCCTCGACCAATATACATTGACTTGGCTGCCAGCCATGTTGCGCTAAAAGCTTGCGCAAGTAAGGCTTGCTGGGTTTAGGATGGGATTTGCCATGGACGCGCATGTTTTCTATCGAGATATGCGCGGCAAAATGTCTGTGTAAATTGAAGTGTCGGATAGCTTGTTGTGAATACTCTCGCGGAGCATTGGTGAATAGAATTTTTTTGCCTGGTAGTCGCGCGAGTATTTTCGACAAACCTCGCTCTCTTCTGAGCAAGTCTGGTAGATGATCGAATTTATGCGCTTCACGCAGGAAGTCTTTTTCATTTACGCCGTGGTGGATGACCATGCCTTTTAGCGTTGCGCCGTAGCGTTTTAGGTAGTTAATTCTTAGTTGGTTGACTGTTTCTGGGTCGGATGGATGGTTGGACTCTGCTAAGACTTGGGCCATATAGCGGGTCATGTTGTTGGCTATGCTGGGGAAGACTGCTGCGCTGGCGTTGTGTAGGGTGTTGTCTAGGTCGAATAGCCAGATGGTTTGTTTTGCTTGCATTTCACTTTGACATTTAGCTTTGGCTTTACGTTTTGAGCAAAGTTGATCGTTCATAGGTCGGGTGTGGCCCGACAGCCAGTTACCTTTTTTGCTTCGCCAAAAAAGGTAACCCAAAAAAGGCGACCACGCTATCGCTGCCCTTCGGGTTCCCAATTGTGCGCTACAAAAAATGGGAAAGCTTCGAAACTCGCCTTTGGCTCAAACAACGAAGCTTTCTTTTTCCATTTTCTGTAGCGCACAATTGGCATCGCTAGAAGCGGGGAAACTCAAAACCCCAAACAAACCCGAAGCAACAACTCAATGCGCCCGAAAATGGAATTTACATTAGTGCGAACGAATCATCGTCCCAAAAGCTTGCTCAGTCAAAATCTCAAGCAACAGAGAATGCGGAATACGTCCATCAATAATATGTACCGTGTTCACACCCGATTTTGCTGCGTCCAAAGCGGAAGAAATTTTTGGCAGCATGCCGCCTGAGATCGTGCCGTCTGCGAACATTTCGTCGATTTCTCTGGCGGACAAGTCTGTTACCAAGTTGCCTTGTTTGTCTAAGACACCAGGTATGTTGGTCATCATGATCAGCTTTTCTGCTTTCAGTATCTCAGCGATTTTGCCTGCTACTAGGTCAGCATTGATGTTGTAGGCTTGGCCGTCTTCGCCGAAACCGATAGGGGAAATAATTGGGATGAAAGCGTCGTCTTGCAGGGCTTTGACGACCGCTGGATTGATTGCGTCGATTTCGCCGACGAAACCGATGTCTAGGAATTCGCCTGGATTTTCACGGTCTGGCATTTTCATTTTACGGGCGCGGATTAAGCCGCCGTCTTTGCCGGTTAAACCGACCGCTTGACCGCCGTAATGATTGATCAGCATGACGATGTCTTGTTGTACTTCACCACCCAAGACCCATTCGACCACTTCCATGGTTTCTTCATCGGTGATACGCATACCTTGGACGAAAGTGCCTTGCTTTCCAACTTTTTTCAAAGCGTTGTCAATTTGAGGACCGCCGCCGTGAACGACGACTGGGTTCATTCCGACTAATTTGAGCAAAATCACATCGCGGGCGAAGCCGTGTTTCAGACGCTCTTCTGTCATTGCATTACCACCGTATTTCACAACGATGGTTTTACCGTGAAATTTTCGAATATACGGCAAGGCCTCGGCCAAAATTTCTGCTTTAATTTCCGCATCGACGCCAGCTAAGCGATCGGATGTTTCATGAAGAGTGTTTGTCGTAATGCTCATATTAAGGTTATCCTATGAAGTATCGGGGTCTTAGCCTGAATTTTACAGGCAAAAGTGATGCTCGTTAAAATCCATGAGGTATTTTTATTCATGTCACATATGGCGGAATTACATCAACAGCTCGAACTTATGCGCCCAGCCTTGCAGCGCTTCGCTATGCTGCAGCTGCGAAATTCAGTGCATGCAGAAGATGCAGTACAGGAAACCTTATTAGCCGTACTGGAAAAACCCAATAGCTTCAGCGGCAAATCCAGCCTGCGCACCTATGTGATTGGTATTTTAAAGTTTAAAATTATTGATTTTCTTAGAGCGGGAAATCGTGAAGCGCAATTGGCTGATTTCGCTGGCGAAGATCAATCGGATGACGATATTGTCGACCATTTATTTAATGCTAACGGACACACGATAGAATCTGCTAGTGCTTGGGGTGCCCCAGAAGCGAGCCTGCAACAGCAAGACTTTTTCAAAACATTAGAAATTTGCCTGGAAAAATTACCAGCACAAACTGCGCGTGTTTTTATGATGCGTGAATGGCTGGAATTATCAACCGAAGAAATTTGTAAGGATTTGGGCCTTAGCACGTCTAATCTCTGGGTTCTGCTGTATCGTGCACGCTTGCGTTTGCGTGAATGCTTGGAACTGAACTGGTTTGCTCGAACAACGTCTTAATAACCATTTGCTCTTATGCTTTTTTTATATACCTGTAAGCAGGCACATCAGAAACTGTCGGAAGACTTAGATAGAGAACTAAGTCTAGCGGAACGCACTCAGTTAAAAATTCACTTGAGTATGTGTGATTCTTGCGCTAACTTTGGCACACAAATGCGCACCATCAGAATGGCCATGAAGCAGATGGCCGAGGGTAAGTCCTCAGATCAAGACAAATCTTAGGTTTTTACCTACAAATTAAAGCTTGTAATGCACGCTTACAATCAACACTTATAATTTAGCGCTTATAAATTTGCTTGAACCGTTAAAAGCACACTACCGCAAAACATAAGCGCGCCGATTCAGTTACCATATAAACTATTGCATAATTTCTCGCACGACCTCTTGCCCGAGTTTTTGCTATTTTGGCGCTCGCGCCGACTGGACCAACAATGCCAACTGATTCCAAATTTCAAGCTGTACCCACTATCCCTGTCTCACAACGTATACGCGAACGCATCGTTAAGGCCAAAGTACGCTATCACGCTAATGACAATATTGCCGATTTTATCGAGCCTGGTGAGCTCGACCAGTTGTTGGCCGAAGTTGAAGGCAAACTCCGTGGCGTGTTAGAAAGCTTAGTGATTGATACCGCCAGCGACCACAATACTTTAGATACTGGACGTCGCGTTGCTAAGATGTATTTGAATGAGATCTTCAAAGGTCGCTATCTACCAATGCCACCCGTAACAGAGTTTCCGAATGCGTCGCACTTAAATGAATTGATGATCATCGGTCCGATTACCGTGCGCTCAGCATGCTCACATCATCTGTGCCCTATCATTGGCAAGGTCTGGATAGGCGTGATGCCAAACGAACATTCGAACCTAATAGGCTTATCCAAATACGCCCGTATCGCTGACTGGATCATGAGTCGCCCGCAAATTCAAGAAGAAGCCGTCGTGCAACTCGCCGATGCCCTGCAAGAAAAAATGCAGCCCGATGGTTTAGCGGTGGTAATGGAAGCTGATCACTTCTGCATGCACTGGCGTGGTGTGAAAGACATGGATTCAAAAATGATCAATAGCGTGATGCATGGTTCGTTCTTGAAAGACCCTAATTTGCGCCGCGAATTTTTGTCACTGATTAAGAAATAGTTTAAGAAATAACGAGAGTTAGAACTAGGACATACGCAAAATTGCGCTAGCTAGACGTGTCGCCGAAGACAGTACAATTGTACGGCGAGGCGACAACAACGCTAGCGTCTGTTTTGCGTAAGTCCTAAGAACCCCAACTGTGATAGGGAAAGCAATATGTTAGTTCGTCTTTTATATGCCAGTCGCGCCATCGATGGCAATTTGAGTGACACGGTGCAAAGTATCATGCAACAGTCGCGTGATCATAATCCTCAGCATGGCATTACAGGCATTCTCTGTCACAGTGATCAAGTATTTATGCAAGTGCTAGAAGGTGGGCGGGAAGCAATTAATACCCTGTATGGTCACATTTTGCGCGACCCACGTCATACCGATGTGGTCTTATTGGACTATGAAGAAATCAGCCAACGTCGCTATGCGGGCTGGACTATGGGGCAAGCGAATCTGGGTAAAATCAATCCGTCTATTTTGTTGAAATATTCTGCGCTACCTGAACTTAATCCACATCGTATGTCAGGCAAAATGTCGCTGGCTTTGATCGAAGAGTTAATGGCGACTGCAGCAGTTGTCGGGCGTGCCTAGTTCAATATACTTAGTTGATCAACTAAGTATCACGGTGCCGGTATAGCAGCATAACTGGCACTCACCACTTCCGGAACTGGTGCGTCAAGTGCCGCACAAATACTACGCAGTAAATCAGCGCCATCACTACTTAATTTCTCGGCGCCGGCTTTTAGCATCAATCGGATAACAAAAGGTTTTGCCAAGGGAGCGAGTTGCTGGAATTTATCCAAAGCCTGTTTCACTACAAAAAAGTCCAAGGCATCACGCGCAACGAACTGCGCTACCGTCAAACCTAAGTCCGGCATGCTATTTACTGATCGCATATACGCTTGCTGCGCATTCTCCGCGGTAAATTCTGTGGTCGCCATCAAGGATACTAGCAAACCTGTTTCCGCTTTCAATTGCGCTAAATCATTGTATTTCACGCCGACTTCACGCCCCGCATGTGGGCTGAGCCTGCGCTGTAAAACGGTTTGCAAAACAAATTCGGCTTGCGTTACGGTTTGATCGGCCGCGATCAGTCGCGCTGCAATGCCGAATAATTGCTGACGCTGTGCAGGATTCAAAATTTTTAAAGCGGGCATCGCCAAATCGAGCACGGGCAAACGCATACTGGCCGACATGGTTTCCACCACTTCGTGCAGGAGCGTTACCAATGCGCATTGCTGGACGACTGATTGCCGCAAGATGCTAATTTGTGTTTGATAACCCGCGAGGTGTTTACGGTCAAGTAGCAAGGCGTATACCAAGGCACAGGCAGCGTCAGGATTACGCGCTGCTTGTACGATCTCAGCAGGAATCTGTACGGCAGGTGACGCAACCGACAAATTCACGGCCGGCTCGCCGACTGCACGATAACCAAATTCTGGATGAAAACCAACTGGTGAAACCTGCAAAGGGGATGGCAACCCTGTCGGCCTCGTATTGAAATTAGTGTCACTGCTACCACCAGAGCCTGCGGCAAAACCCATAGCTGCAGCTGAATCGACGATCGTTTCTTCTGCTATCTCACTGGCATCTAAATACCCAACGCTGCGTCCATACAGCCGTTGCAAACGTGTTTCTATCGGCGGATGCGTAGCAAATAAACCGGATAATAAATTGGGTCGAGCTGCTCCCAAAAACATGTGGGATAACTGCTCCGCGTTATGGTGATTAATTCGTGAGCCACATTTAGTCTCGCGCGTCAGCCCACCGATCTTGCGCAAAGCGCCACCGATACCATCGGGATTACGAGTGAATTGCACCGCGCTTGCGTCAGCCAAAAACTCACGTTGTCGCGATACGGCGGATTTAATCAAGCGCCCAAAGAAAACACCGATGTAGCCGATTACAAATAAGGTGACACCAAATACGATAAAAATGAGTTGTAGAGGCGGCCCCTTCTCATCGCGACTGCGCGATCCACCCATACGCAAGCCGATGTCGAGCAAAGTTTGACCAAAACTCGCCAGCATTTGTATCCCGAACAAAACACCAATCAGCTTAACGTTCATGCGCATATCCCCGTTCAAGATATGGCTGAATTCATGTGCGATCACACCTTGTAATTCATCGCGACTAAGTCGTGCCAAAGTGCCGCGTGTGACCGCCACTACCGCTTCATTCTGATGATAGCCAGCCGCAAAGGCATTGATCGCGTCTTCATCATCCATCACGTACACGCGAGGACATGCGATACCCGAGGCGAGCGCCATTTCTTCCACAATATTGAGCAAGCGACGCTCTTGCAATTCACGCGAATCTGGAGAAACCAAACGCCCCCCCGCCATGCGCGCTACTGCATCACCACCGTCTTTCAAACGCGACATCTCAAACAGTGTACCGCCGCCGATGAACAACAAGACCACGCCCGTATTGGTCAGAAAGAAAAAGCGCGGATAGAGATGCGCACCAGCCAATGGCTGTCCTTTCATCCAAATCCATAACAGTGCCAGCGTGAAATTCACCGCCAGCACAATTGCGATCACCGCCAGCGCAAATAAGAATAATAATTTCTTACTTTCTTTGTGCGCCTGGGCTTGATGTTCAAAAAAATTCATGGATTCTTGTCAGCTTGCGAAGTAGGTTTGGTGAATCAGCACGTGAGTATCTGATTTAGAACGAAACTTTGACGGCTTTACGTTCTTCAGGTGCTTCGGTCGCTTGCAATAATTCGCCCGTTTTAAAGCCGAACATACCCGCAAAAATATTACCGGGAAATTGTTCGCACGCCGTGTTGTACTGCATGACGCTGTCGTTATAGGCTTGACGCGCAAAAGAAATTTTGTTTTCTGTGCTAGTCAATTCTTCGGTCAATTGCAGCATGTTTTCATTGGCTTTGAGGTCGGGATAAGCTTCCGACAAGGCAAACATTTTCCCCAAAGACGATGCTAATGCGCCTTCGGCATTTGACAGTTGATGCACTGCTGCGGCATTAGCAGGATCAATAGCAACCTGTGCATTTGCTGTCACCGCTTGATTACGTGCTGCGATCACTGCTTCCAATGTTTCACGCTCGTGCTTCATATAGCCTTTAGCGACTTCCACCAAGTTGGGGATTAAGTCGTAACGACGTTTTAATTGCACATCGATTTGCGCAAAGCCATTTTTAAAGCGATTACGGAAGCTGACTAAATTATTGTAAGTGCTGATCGCCCAAAAAACGAGGGCAGCAATCACGACTAAAAAAATAATAAATCCCATTTTTCTTCTCCTAAAAAATAGGGCTACATCATTCGATGTGGCCCCCTAAGTAATTACCCGATGAACATGCTATTTAAATGAAACATTCTTTATTTGTTATCTTCGTTCAGATCCACTTTACTCGGTGTCGCCAACATTGACTTCAATTCATCTTCAGTAATGTATTCGAACACTTTGACGACCTTACGTACACCATTCACACCTGCCGCGACACGTGCTGCGAGATCACCTTCACGGTGCGTGACACGTCCCATCAAGAACACAGTACTGGCTTCCGTCACGACTTTGAATGCACTACCGTATAGATCTTTAGTATCAACAAACGATGCTTTCACTTTAGTCGTGATAACGGCGTCAGACGAGCGAGAAGAAAAATTCGACAAGCCCGCAACGACGATTTCATTTTGTATCCCCATCACGCCCTGCACTGCTTTGACCTCGCGTTCGGCGCTCGCTTTTGCCGCTTCATTCGCAACTTCGCCGGTCAGCAAAGCGCGACGATTAAAGCTATTCACATTCACATGTGCGGCATCACCCAATGCACGATTTATAGCCGATTCGCCTTTCAGAACAATGGCCTTATCTTCAGTTTGCGCACCGAGAGTACGTCTGTCAGTCGCGGCTAAAGTACCCATCACAGCGCCACCCACCACTACCGCAACACAGCCTTGTAAACTTACCAAAGCTGCACTAGATAAACTCAGCACTAGTAACGGTCGCACTAAACGTTTTACCAACGGACTCCAAACAGATTTATTCATCTGCATCACCTCCAAATAAGGCGGCATCAATGCCGTCACACATACAGTGTATGGTTAATAAATGTACTTCTTGAATTCTTGCCGTTCGGTCATGCGGCACACAAATATGAACATCGGCATCGGTCAGGCAAGAGCGCATCTCACCGCCACCTTTGCCCGTCAAAGCGATGACACGCATATCACGTTCTATAGCTGCATTCACGGCATTCAATACACTCACAGAATTACCGGAGGTCGAGATCGCCAACAAGATATCGCCAGCTTGGCCAAAGGCTTGCACTTGTTTAGAAAACACCTCTTGAAAACTATAGTCGTTGGCGATGGCCGTCATGATAGACGTATCGGTAGTCAGTGCCAGAGCGGGTAGCGGCAACCGCTCGCGCTCAAAACGACCGACCAATTCGGCAGCAAAATGCTGACAATCCGCGGCCGAACCGCCATTGCCACAAGCCAAAATTTTGTTGCCATTCGATAAAGCGGTAAACATCAGTTCTATCGCTTGCTCGATGGGATCGGCAAGCAATTCGGCTGAAATCATTTTAAGTTCTGCACTTTCCTGAAAGTGCGAAAGAATGCGTTGATTTTTCATAGTGCGGCGATTATAACTTGAGCAAGGAGAAAGTACGCAAACCGAAGACAGGTAATATTTTCAATTATCTACCACTACCTGATTTTTTGACCTAAATGATATCTTTCAACCAAAGTAATTGCTCGGCTTCAATAGTCACTAGGTCAAAGCGGCAAGCGGGCTGAGGTTTTATCGCTTGCAAATAGACCTGAGCCGCATGCGTCAACCTTCTTTGCTTAGTCGGTGTAACACTGGCTAAAGCACCTCCAAATTGGGCAGAACGGCGTTTACGTACCTCAACAAAGACCAAATGTTGACGATCACGCATAATCAAATCGATTTCACCACCTTTACAAAGAAAATTGCGCTGCACTAACTGCAAACCTTCGGCCAGTAGATATTGCAACGCCTGATTTTCACCCTCATCACCGGTGGCTTGTTTGCTGGTACGAGCCCGCCCCAATGTAGATAAGTTCTTTGTCAGCCAATTTGAATCTGTCATAGCGTACAATCCCAATAAAATATTTACTGCATCCCAATTGCAAGCCACGCATTAGCTACACTTAACAAAACGCGCATTATGCAAACTGAAAACTTCACCGCCATTCACCCTACTGCGCTGCTCGAAGCTGTCGCTCAACAAAGCTATCCTACCGCCAGTTTATATGTAGTGGCAACGCCTATCGGCAATAGCGCCGACATCTCACTGCGCGCCTTGCAGGTACTGGCGATGGTAGATGCGGTGGCCTGCGAAGATACACGTAATACCGCACAACTGATGACTCGCTATGGCTTACATAAGAGTTTGATCGCTGCACATCAGCATAATGAACACGAGGTGGCAGAAAAAATTATCGCCAGACTACAAGCGGGAGAAAGAATTGCCTTGGTCTCCGACGCAGGTACACCGGCAGTGTCAGATCCGGGCGCTATTATTGTTGATGCCGTACGCACTGCTGGATTGCGCGTGATCCCTTTACCTGGTGCGTCTGCTGCCATTAGCGCCTTGTCGGTTAGCGGTCTGATCAATGATCAATTTTATTTTGTGGGCTTCCTTCCTAGCAAAGCTGGACAACGAGATGTCGTCTTACAAAATCTTTCTGCCATTCCAGCGAGCATGATTTTCTATGAAGCGCCGCATCGCATTTTGGAAAGTACCGCAGCGCTATGCAATGCGTTTGGCGAACAACGCAGAGTGGTGTTTGCACGCGAATTAACCAAGTTGTTTGAAGAAGTACATCGCTGTACTTTAGGTGAAGCCACTAGTTGGCTGGCGCAGGACGCGCATAGAGAAAAAGGCGAGTATGTAGTGCTAGTCGAAGGTGCCAGAGCTGACACCGATGGCGACGATCTCGAAGCGAGACGCGTGTTGACTATCTTGTTAGAAGAGCTCTCAGTAAAGCAAGCGGCAGCCTTAGCGGCGCAAATTACTGGGCAAAAGAAAAACGCCTTGTACCAAATCGCACTGGAAATGAAAAATCAGCCGGACGTTGATTCAAAATAGTCGCGCCGATTGAGGCGATTAACGGCTTATCACGAAAGGCTTAGTGCCACCCAAAGCCAATTGTTGCCCGACCTGCATTGCCGCATCACGCGTGGTAAATGGCCCGCTTTGCAAACGATATAGACTACCTTGTTGCACGATTTCAAATGGCAAATCGCGCACTGCGGCTTGGTCACGCAATAGCTGTTTCAATTGCGCCATACTAGCTTCCGCATTGGCTCGAATCGCAAACGCGGCAAATTGCAAGTAAAATGCGTTTCCCGCATTTTCAACGCGTGAAGCATTCGCTATCACGGGTGTCACCGAAGAACTAGTTGCGGCGTCGGCTTCAGCCTGCATTTTACGCTCCTGCGCTGCGATCAAATTTTCTAAGGCAGGACGATCCGTTTCAGCCTTCACAGCTGTCACTGGTTCGCCAACTGGGATGACGCTAACGGGCTTGTGTGCAGGTACGACTGCTATTTGATTCGCCCGATTCTCAGCCATTTTAGCGATATCCTCAGGCAGCAGACGCTCAAGCTCGACCTCACTACTCCCCTTACCCAAGTAGCCAAGTTTCAAAGCGGCCGTATAAGACAAATCCATAATTCGACTGGAATGGAAAGGACCACGGTCATTAATTCTGACGATAATCTGCTTACCATTACTCAAATTGGTAACACGAGCGTACGATGGAATCGGCAAAGTCGGATGCGCCGCGGTGACTTGGTACATATCGTAAGGCTCACCCGATGAAGTACGTTTACCGTGAAATTTTTTTCCATACCAACTGGCAATGCCACGTTGCTTGAACGGTGTAGTGACATCAACGATAGGCGTATAGGTTTTACCAAATACCTTATAAGGCTTGTTGCCTGTGCGGGAGTATGCTTCGACAACAGGAATCGGATCAACAGTGGACTCCAGATCGGCAGGAATCGCCTCTCCTGGCCCATCATCTTGATAGTAGCCACCCCGACCCGAATTTGCTTTTGGTAAAACGGGTGCCGTGCTGGCGATTTTTACCGGTGCGGTGCTTGCATGCACTGGTGTCTTCGATTCGCTTTTCACGACCTCCGATTTGTTTGCACTTATTTTTGGTGCGCTTCCACACGCACTTAAAAACAATACCAACAACAAGCACTGACAGGCATAACAAAATTTTGGTAAGTTCACGGTCTTCCAGTTCATCAGGATTTCATTAACTTGCGGTTATGCTGAATACTCATCAGAATGCCCGCCCCCATGCCCAAGGTTCCCATCGCAGTGCCGCCAAAACTGACGAATGGCAGCGGTACACCAACTACCGGCAAGATCCCAATCACCATCCCCATATTTACGAAAGCGTAAGTAAAATAAATCATCGTAATCGAACCCGCCATTAAGCGCGAAAATAAGGTGGGCGCATTGGCGGCGATCATCAATCCACGTACTACCACCAAGAAGTACAGTGTTACTAAGAAAGCAGCACCGACAAATCCAAATTCTTCCAAGTACACCGCTGAGATGAAATCAGTTGTATGTTCCGGGATAAATTCGAGATGTGATTGGGTGCCGTTTTGCCAGCCCTTCCCCGTCAAACCACCTGAACCAACAGCGATCATCGACTGAATAATATGAAACCCCTTACCCAGCGCATCCACCGTGGGATCAAACATAATCTCTACGCGGTGACGTTGATAATCGTGCAGCAAAAATTTCCATACCAAGGGCAAGCTAGCTAAGCCGGCCAACGTTAAGGCACCCAATAAACGCCAGGATAGACCCGCAAAAAAAATCACTGAGAAACCAGCGACAAATACCAAAATGGTCGTACCCAAATCAGGTTGCTTGGCAATCAATCCAGCAGGAATCGCTAAAATAATAGTGGCTATTCCAAAGTCTTTCCACCGTAAGGATCCCTCTCGCTTTTGAAAATACCAGGCCAGCATCAAGGGCAAAGCAATTTTCAAAATCTCTGAGGGCTGCACTACCGTGCCGACATTTAACCAACGACGGGAACCATTTTTAACGATACCAAACATGGCGACGCCCACCAACAAGGCGACACCAAGGATATACAAAGGCACAGCGAAGCGCATCAAAGTTTGCGGCGGAATATTCGCAACGATCCACATCACAAAAAATGCGACGACGATATTACGAATGTGATGTTCAATTCGTCCTGGAAAATCCATGCCTGCCGAGTACATCGTAACGACACCCGTCGACATAATCAAAAACAGTAAAATCGCCAGCGGTGCGTCAAACACCAGAAAGAAGGACCGAAAGCGTTTCCAATAGACGGAATTATTATTCATTATTTTTTCACCGTTGCTGGTTTCACTTCGGGTACCGTTTTCGGCACAGCATCCACTGAAACTTTACTTGCAGATTGTGGTGTCGCCGGAGTGGCTGGCACCACTGGCACGAGCCTATCGCTAGGTTCCTCGTCTGTATGTGCCAGATCTTCAATCTCATGTGGAAGCGCGGGTTGTACCGGTGCCACTTTAACGGCAGGTCGCTTCTTTAATAAATAGTAATCAATGGCTTTGCGCACGATAGGTGCAGCAGATTCAGAACCATAACCACCATTCTCAACGATAATTGCAATCGCAATTTTCGGCTTATCCAATGGTGCGAAAGCGATATACCAAGAGTGATCGCGGAATCGTTCAATCGCGTGTTTGGTACCATGTTTTTCGGTTTTTTTCATTGCGACGACCTGTGCAGTTCCGGTCTTACCGCCAGACTGATACTCCGCCCCGGCAAAAGCACGCGCACCAGTACCTTCTCTCACCACACCACCCATCGCATTCTTGATGAACTCGATATTTTCAGCTTTCAAAGAGATGCGATTGCTTTCTTTTGGCACTGTTAAAGTAAGTTGCTTGGTTTGCGGATCTTCAACTTGTTTTACCAGATGCGGCTTCATCACCACGCCATTATTCACCAAAGTCGCAGTGGCATGCGCCATTTGCAAGGGCGTGAAAGTATTCTGTCCCTGTCCAATACCGAGCGAAATGGTATCGCCTGGTATCCAGCGTTGATTCGCGGTTTTCTTGAATGCTGCGCGCTTCCATGCTGTCGAAGGCAGCAAACCTTTGCGTTCATTGTCCAGATCAATACCGGTAATCTGTCCCATGCCAAACTGCGCCATAAAATCATGCATGACATCCACGCCCATTTCATTGGCCAATTGATAGAAGTAAGTGTCACAGGACAAAGCAACGGCACGATACATGTCCACCAAACCATGTCCGCCGGGTTTATCATCGCGGAATATTTTATTCCCAAAAGCAAAATAGCCTGGATCAGAAATGGCCTGAGTCGTGGTCCGTTTACCCAATTCCAATGCGGCTAAAGCCATAAATGGTTTGTACGTGGAACCAGGCGGGTAAGCGCCAGTAAGCGGCCGATTAAGTAAGGGAATATCTTCAGAAGTGTTCAACTCATTCCAGCTTTGCTGATCAATTCCTTCAACGAACAAGTTAGGGTCGAATGTTGGCATCGAGACAAAAGCCAAGACATCACCAGTCTCCGGTTCGATCGCGACCAAAGCACCACGCCTGTCACCAAATGCCTCCTCCACGACTTTTTGCAACTCTATGTCCACCGACAAAATCAAATTTTTCCCCGAGCTTGGTAAATTCCTCGACAGGGTTCTTACTGGACGCCCCCCTGCAGAGACTTCCACTTCTTCAAATCCAGTCGTACCGTGCAAGAGTTTTTCGTAACTTTTTTCCAAACCTTCTTTGCCGATATAGTTGGTACCTTTATAGTTCGGCGCATCTTGACCGGCGTCAATTAATTCAGCATCACGCTTATTGATACGCCCAATGTAACCAATAACGTGCGAAGCTACATCACCCAAAGGATATTGGCGAAACAACCGCGCCTGCACGTCGACACCGGGGAAACGAAAGCGCTGCGCCGTAAAACGCGCCACTTCTTCATCGGATAAACGAGTGCGAATTGGCAAGCTACCAAAGCTCTTCGATTCTTCCATTAACTTACGCAAGCGCTTGCGATGTTTAGGCTGAATGTCCACCAAGGTAGAAAGCTCATCGATCAGACTATCGAGATCTTTAGTGATTTTTGAGGGTGTTATTTCTAGTGTATAGGCAGAATAATTGCGCGCTAAGATGACGCCATTTCTATCCATAATCAAACCACGATTCGGCACAATCGGCACGACTGAAATCCGGTTTTCATTCGCCTTGGTCGCATACGATTCATGTTTGATGATTTGCAACCAAACATAGCGTCCCAGCAAAATACTAAAGCAAACTAAGGCCAGCACGCCAATCACAAACAGGCGCACCCGAAACAAATACAGCTCTCGCTCAGTATTTTTTAATTCCGTCATGCTTGCCCCGCAAATAAAATTGAACTTAAACTTCTCAGAGTGGCGAGTTCATGCGTGCATTTTTCCGAGTCTTTGACCGTGATTGCGAATACAGATGCGCCCAGCAAGGGCGGCGAAGAGACAAGTTTCACGTTGATAGGAGAGGGATAAGCCTGTGGAATATCTAGAAAGTCCAAAGGCGCGGATAAATGGGCAATTGAATTCGTCGCACGCTCGCGCCAACAAGGTTCAGCAAAAACACGATGAAAATTTCTATACATGCTGCTTCCGATCCGCCACATAACGGTCAAGTGAGGAATTTAGGTTAAATTGGACGCGTATGGTCTTTATCAACAGAACGGCGTTGTGGCGCTAATAGCAACCAAGATGCGATTGGCCATAAAGCGGTAGTCACAGCGCACTCCAAGAAGAATATCCAGCCCGGAAAATGCGAATCAGAAGAAAGCAAACGGACCGTCAATTGAATCAGTTGCACGCCCAAGAACAAGGGAAACACCTGCAAACTTTGCACGACAGGTGGAAACCATAAAACACGGCGGTGAATAGAAATCGCAAAATACGACAACAGAGTAAACGCCAAGGCATTCTCGCCTAGGTAGACGGCATCATGCACATCCATCAGCAATCCCATCGCGAAAGCGACGCCGATGCCGACTTTACGTGGTTGATGAATACTCCAAAAGACTAAGACCAAGGCAACAAAATCGGGAACCCCAACCTGCACACCCCAAGGGAACAGATTTAATATAAAGGCGATGAGCAAACTCAGGCCTATGAAGAAAGAATTTGCGGGCAATAAGATGTAATGAGGATGGCTCATTTTTTATCCTCTTTGATTTTATCTTCTTTACCGCTACCTTCTTTGGCAGGGCTCGCAGCGGCAGTAAGGACTGCAGGCTTAGGCGCGATGACGACAGGTGTAGCTTCCGTGCCGTTCGGCAGTGCCTCTTTATCTGGATTTTTATCTCCATCTTTCACCGAATCACGGGTCACTCGACGATTGATTTTTTCTTTCTTAGCACGCTCTTCCTCTGACTCGGGGGGCGGTAATTGATGCGTCTCAACCAGCAAGATCAACAATTGCTTATGTTGTTCAATACCCGCCAACGGGGTACATAGGACGACTTCAAATGTCGTACTTGCTTTGCTTTCTACTTGCGCGACTTTGGCTACCTGCAAACCTGCTGGATAAATACCATCAAGGCCAGAGGTCACTAAAATATCCCCCAACTTAATATCCGCATTGCTGGTCACCCGCATGTCCAAATAGGCGGAGCGCCCTCGGCCGGTGATGACGCTGCGCATACCACTACGTTCGACTTGGACAGGAATCGCTTGATTTTTATCTGTCAACAAAGTGACCTCTGAGGTCAAAGGAAAAACTCTTGTCACTTGTCCGACTACGCCACGTTCATCAATCACTGGCTGCCCTAGCGCAACGCCGTGCTGCGAACCTTTACTTAAAACAATTTTGCGCACATATTCATCGCGGGCATCATACAAAATATCGGCAGTAAGAGATTTGCCGGGTGTTCGTTCTTGTAGTTCTAAGAGTCGACGTAGATGTGCATTTTCACTCGCCAACATGGCACTTTTTTGCAGATCTTGCGTCTGTCGAATTTGTTGATGTTTAAGATTGCTCAACTCCTTTTGCAATTCACTACCTGAAGCAAAATAGGAGTTCACTTGTTTCAAGGCGTCACGCGGCATCAAGACCAACATTTGCAATGGGTATAAGGCCGTACCAACGACTTGGCGCACCCGTACTAAAGAATTGATACGAGAATCAACCAGCAAAAGGGCGATAGAGAGAATGGCGAAGAAAACCACTTTCACACGAGCCGAAGCGCCTTGTTTGAAAAGTGGTGGTGGACTATGTTGCATAGTATTACGCCGGGTGCAAAGCAATAAGCCAAAAAAACTTAAAAAAAGACCTGGCTATGTCGTGCGCCAGATCTCAATTTAAATGGTTTTCCTTGAAATACATCTCGCGTCAAAAAAAATTGAGAGCGCGATCAGATTTCAACGCAAAAATCACAAAGGAATTATTCGTAGGAGAACAAAGAACCGAGTTTATCCATACGTTCTAAAGCCATGCCTGAGCCGCGTACGACACAAGTCAATGGTTCTTCAGCAACCAAAACTGGCAGGCCAGTCTCTTCCATCAATAAACGATCCAGATCACGCAACAAGGCGCCGCCGCCAGTCAGCATCATGCCTTTTTCAGCAATATCAGCACCGAGTTCTGGTGGTGTCTGCTCCAAAGCATTTTTAACCGCAGACACGATATTATTCAGTGGATCAGTCAACGCTTCTAGAATCTCATTACTAGAGATCGTGAAAGAACGTGGAATACCTTCGGACAAATTGCGTCCTTTGACTTCCATCTCTTTAATCTCAGAACCTGGGAAAGCAGAACCGATCGTCTTTTTGATTGCTTCGGCAGTTTGCTCACCGATCAGCATGCCGTAGTTACGACGGATGTAATTCACAATCGCTTCATCAAACTTATCACCGCCGACGCGAACAGAGCCTTTGTAGACCATACCGCCGAGTGAAATAACGCCAACCTCAGTCGTACCGCCACCGATGTCGACCACCATAGATCCCGTCGCATCTGACACTGGCAAACCAGCACCGATTGCCGCTGCCATAGGCTCTTCGATCAAATACACCTGTGATGCACCCGCACCTAAAGCAGATTCACGAATCGCACGGCGCTCAACTTGGGTAGAGCCGCAAGGGACGCAAATGATGATACGTGGAGAAGGCTTGAAGAACTTGGTGTCGTGCACCATACGGATGAATTGCTTGAGCATTTGCTCGGTCACGGTAAAGTCTGCAATAACGCCGTCTTTCATAGGGCGAATTGCCTCGATATTACCTGGCACTTTGCCCAGCATTTGCTTGGCTTCTTTACCGACCGCTTGTATGGTTTTTTTGCCGTTAGGACCGCCTTCCTGGCGAATCGCTACTACGGATGGCTCGTCGAGAACGATGCCCTGACCGCGCACATATATCAAGGTATTGGCTGTACCTAAGTCAATTGCCAAATCATTAGAGAGATAACTACGAAAAAAACCAAACATGTAAATTCCTGTGTGTGCTGTGTTGTCACGATGTCTTTAAAAGGCGCACATCATCTGCGCAAAAATTTTTTTCACTCTGAGTTTAAATCTGTATCGCTTTAAAAAACTTAAAGAACCATTTTGCGACATCGTTTCTGCAATATTTTTCTACAATGATTCCAACAATAATTGAGCGGCAATTGCACCACACCAAGATCGTCGTTTCTCAAAAAATGCTTTACAAACAAAATACCGTGCACTTTAAAGAAAAATAATCACAAAAGACCGAAATTAGACAAAGTTAACTGTCTACTTCTGTATTCAACGGATTTCAGATTCAACTACTCAAACCGCAAATTAAGCGCTCAAACTATGCATCTTCGGCGATTTTAAGAGTATTAACCCGACATTCTACCTTATAATCCTAGAAATTATAGGCAATCCGTTAAATTGAATTCAAGCTATTTTCCCGAGGTTTTTAGCCGTGCGACCAAGGAAAAATACACAACAATTTAAGCAAGCCAAATTCGACTTTTTTGCTGCTATAAACATATTATTAACTTATTTTTTGGCGCGCCTCTGTGCGTTGTAGACCATGTCATTAGAATTAAACGATGTAAAACGCATTGCCAATCTGGCACGACTAGAGTTATCTGAAGCGGAAGCCGCGAGCACACTAGAAAAACTGAACGGATTTTTCGTTATCGCCGAGCAATTAAAAGCGGTCGACACCACAGGCGTGGCACCTTTGAGCCACCCAATTGCCACCGTGATGCCAGAGATCTGCCTGCGCTTGCGTGAAGATAAAGTCACCGAAAGCAATCATCGCGAAGAATACCAACAGGTCGCACCAGCGACCCAAGACGGCCTCTACCTCGTACCAAAAGTCATAGAGTAGAGCGCCAAATCACCAGCTAACACTAGCAATTTTAAACATGCCCGCCGTTCAAGTAAGAACCACGCTGGCATGACGCAACGACACCAAGATTACGCTGAGAAAATCCATGCATACGCACTCATTGAAACAACTCTCTGCTTTACTGCAGAGTAAGCAAGTCTCCGCTACGGAATTAGCGACACATTACTTAAGTCGAATTGAAGCCAGCAATCTGAATGCGTTCACCCACGTTGATCGCACTTTGACATTGGCACAAGCCGCTGCCGCCGACCTGCGCTTAGCACAAGGTGACGCGAGCGCATTGACTGGCATTCCCATCGCCCACAAAGATATTTTTGTGACCCGCGACTGGCGCTCCACCGCAGGTTCGCGCATGCTAGAAAATTATGTCAGTCCATTTAACGCAACAGTGGTCGAGCTATTCAATCAAGCTGGCACCGTCACTTTAGGCAAACTCAATTGTGACGAATTTGCGATGGGTTCTGGCAATGAAAACTCTTATTTTGGGCCTGTCAAAAACCCTTGGGATCTCACCGCCGTTCCGGGTGGCTCATCCGGCGGTTCGGCTGCAGCAATTGCCGCACGTCTAGCGCCAGCAGCAACAGGTACTGACACCGGCGGCTCAATTCGTCAACCTGCGGCATTCTGCGGCGTGACTGGCATTAAACCAACCTACGGCAGCGTCTCACGTTTCGGCATGATCGCCTTTGCGTCCTCACTCGATCAAGGTGGACCGATTGCCCAAACGGCTGAAGACTGCAGCTGGCTGTTAAATGCCATGACTGGTTTTGATGAAAAAGATTCGACCAGCGTGCAACGCGACAAAGAAGATTTTTCACGCGATCTGAATCAAGATATCAAGGGATTGCGTATCGGTGTGCCGCGTGAATTTTTCGGTGAAGGTCTCGCCAAAGATGTAGAACAAGCCGTCCGCGCCGCCTTAGCAGAATACGAAAAAATGGGTGCGGTCTTAGTCGATATTTCTTTGCCAAAAACAGAGTTATCGATTCCCGTGTATTACATCATTGCACCGGCCGAAGCCTCTTCTAACCTGAGTCGTTTTGATGGCGTTCGCTATGGTCATCGCGCTGCAGAATACAAAGACCTCAATGACATGTATCGCAAGACGCGCACTGAAGGTTTTGGCGATGAAGTAAAACGTCGCATTTTGACCGGCGCTTATGTTTTATCCCATGGTTATTACGATGCCTACTACTTACAAGCGCAAAAAATCCGCCGCTTAATCGCGCAAGATTTTCAAGCGGCATTTGAACACTGCGATGTCATTATGGGACCGGTTGCACCGACTGTTGCATGGGATCTTGGTGACAAATCAGATGATCCAGTTGCGAATTACTTAGCGGATATTTTCACCTTATCGACCAGCTTAGCAGGCTTGCCTGGCATGTCGATTCCTTGCGGTTTTGGTCTGGGTGAAAAGAATAGTAAGCGTCCAGTTGGTCTACAGATTATTGGAAACTATTTTGCGGAAGCAAAGTTGCTCAATGCCGCACATCAATTTCAACAAGCGACGGATTGGCATACGAAGACGCCGGAATAAATAGCAAGGAATGTAAGCCCTTCTCCCGCAAGCGGGAGAAGGGTCGGGATGAGGGGCGCTCAGCTACGACTAACAACAATTTATTCTTAGCATCAAAATCAAAAGCATTTGGAGATTTAACGTCACCTTATCTGAACCGCCCTCACCCTAACCCTCTCCCGCTAGCGGGAGAGGGAATTTAAACATAGGCACACCACGAAGGTATTATTTAGGGATTTATTATGCAATGGGAAGTCGTTATCGGTTTTGAGACACATGCACAGCTCAAAACCCACTCTAAAATTTTCAGCGGTTCGTCCATACAATTTGGTGCGGAACCGAATACACAAGCCAGCCCAGTCGATTTAGCTTTGCCTGGCGTCTTGCCTGTGATGAATAAAGGCGCGGTAGAAAAAGCCATACAATTTGGTCTGGCTGTTGGCGCGACTATCGCGCCAGAATCCATCTTCGCCCGCAAAAATTATTTCTATCCCGATCTGCCTAAGGGCTATCAAATCAGCCAGTTTGAAATCCCGGTGGTGCAAGGTGGCACGGTCACTTGTGTGGTCGAGAAAGATGGCAAGTCTGAAGTTAAAGTCATCGAACTCACGCGCGCGCATCTGGAAGAAGATGCGGGCAAATCGCTGCATGAAGACTATCAAGGCATGACTGGCATCGATCTTAATCGCGCTGGCACACCGCTATTAGAAATCGTTACTGAACCCGTGATGCGCAGCGCTGCGGAAGCGGTGGCATATGCCAAAGCCTTGCATTCCTTGGTCATGTGGCTGGACATTTGCGATGGCAACATGCAAGAAGGCTCCTTCCGTTGCGATGCCAACGTCTCCGTGCGTCCGGTCGGTCAAAAAGAATTCGGCACCCGCTGCGAAATCAAAAATTTGAACTCATTCCGTTTCCTCGAAGAAGCGATCAATATCGAAGTGCGTCGTCAAATCGAATTGATCGAAGACGGCGGCACGGTCGTGCAAGAAACCCGCCTGTACGATCCAGATCGCAAAGAAACGCGCTCCATGCGTAGCAAAGAAGATTCACAAGATTATCGTTATTTCCCTGATCCGGATTTGCCACCATTACGCATCAGCCGCGAATGGGTAGAACAAGTACGGAGCACCATGCCAGAATTACCAACGGCAATGCGTGAGCGCTTTATCGCTCAATTCGGTTTATCCGATTACGACGCAATGATCGTCACGCAATCAAAAGCCATGGCAACGTATTTTGAAGCTGCGATTGCCGCCTCGCCAGAGGGTGATAAGGCGGCGCAAGCCAAGCAAATCGCTAACTGGTTAATGGGCGATGTATCCTCTACGCTCAATCGCGAAGGCATGGACATCACCAGCATCCCGGTCAATGCGGCGCAACTCGCTTTACTATTACAACGCATCGCTGATGGCACGATTTCCAATAAAATCGCCAAAGAAGTGTTCGCTGCAATGTGGCAAGCACCCTCTGCCGATGTCCATCTGGCGGACAAAGTCATTGATGCCAAAGGTCTCAAACAAATCTCAGATGTCGGCGCGCTTGAAAAAATTATCGATGAAGTGATGGCGGCGAATCAGCAATCGGTCGATGAGTATCGTGCGGGTAAAGAGAAAGCCTTTAATGCACTGGTTGGTCAGGCGATGAAAGCGACCAAAGGCAAAGGCAATCCAGCGCAGGTGAACGAGTTGCTGAAGAAAAAGTTAGCAGGTTAATTAAGATCTGTGCAGATATAAAAAAAGCGTGGGGATTTTTATCCTCACGCTTTTTTTAAAATGCTAATTAATGCTAATTAATGCTAATTAGCACCAATTAATGCCGCATCAAATTTAACTCGCAGTAAAATAACCTGCAACCGTTCTCAGATCATCCACCGTGGCGGTACCCGCTGCCACTCGAAGTTTGAGGTAGGCCAATAAGTAACTGTAACGCGCATAAGCCAAATCGCGTTTCGCAGCAACTAACTGCTGCTCAGCATTGAGCAAATCCGCATTAATGCGAATACCGCCTTTAATACTCTGACGTGTCGCTTCAACTAACGCACTCGCTGAATCCACTGATTTTTGCAGACCATCAATCTTGATTACGCCACTTTTCACTGCACTGTATTGCTTGCGCAAATCGATCATGACTTTAGCAGTCGTTGCATCCAACTCTGCTCGCGCTTTATCTTTTCGTGCAACCGCTTGCTTTGTGGTCGCATTCACATAACCACCTGAATAAATCGGAATAATCAACTGAACGCCTACTGTTCGAATATTCAGATCTTGATTACGAGTTGAAACCGTTTCTGACAGGCCATGGCTATAACTCGCATTCAAATCAATACGAGGCGCGTGTCCTGCACGGCTCTTAGAAATCTCCGTTTCTGCCACTTCCAGCGCAAAACGTGCTGATGCAATTTCAGGATTTTTATTTTGTGCAAAATTTCGCCATGCCTCAAAATCATCTGTCATCACCTCAGGCTTGAAATTTCCACTTAATTTATCAAGTTTGAAATTTTCAAGTCCAGTAATACTTGACAGTGTATTTTTTGCATTCTGTAAGTTATCACTGGCTTCAAGCAGCAGCGCTTCAGCCACATCCAATTTTGCCTGAGTCTCAAGCATATCGGTTTTAGTCCCCTCGCCCTTAGAGAACAAGCGATCATTGAGCTTACGTTGCTCCGCGTAAGAATCTCGTTGTGCGGCATACAAACCGACTTGATCCTCTGCATATTTTGCGTCGGTATAAGCGGAAACTACGCGCAATAGAAGTTCGCTAGACTTAGCATCAAATTGTGCGACGCTATAATTTGTTTGCGCCCTGCCCTGCTCAAAACGCGCGTAGGCATCCAGATTAAACAAAGGCTGACGCAGGTTCACTGCTTTACTCTTACTGGTGTAATCAAGGTTACTTGAATTAAAACGTCCAAAAACATCTGGACTAACACTCTCGCCTTTGTTCTTGCTGGTGGAATAGCTGTACTGGACAGAAGGTAACAATCCAGACCTGCCTAGCGTTTCATACTCCAACCCAGCGATTAACTCCGCTTTCGCAGCGCGATGCATAGGGTCATTCTTTAATGCGGCTTGGTAGGCTTCTAAAAGACCAGTCGCCGACGCCTGCTCAATCGACATACAGCAGAGCATACAAGCTGCTGACAATACTTTCAGGCGATTCCATTGGCTAGCCATAATTACTCCTCCTTCATGGCAGAGTGGGCGCGATCTAAAATTGGTCGCATCAAATAGTTCATCATCGTACGCTCACCGGTTTTGATCGACATCTCGACTGGCATACCAGGACGAATTTGTAATTGACCTAATTTCTTTAAACCCTCTTCGGTAACCACAGCCTTAAATTTATAGTAAGGCTGACCAGTACGCTCTTCAATTGAGCGATCTGCAGATACTTGCGTAATTACACCAGGAATTTGCGGCGTCGTATTGGTATTGAATGCAGCAAAAATAAAGTCAACTTTCAAACCAGTATGAACCTTATCGATCAATTGCACACCAAGCATCCCCTCAACCACCAAAGCATCACCGGCAGGAACAATCTCCATCAGTTTGTAGCCACCACCAACAACGCCACCTTTGGTAAACACATTCATGCCAATCACCGTTCCATCAACAGGCGATTTCACAATGGTATTGTCCAACTCAAAATTAACGGCATCGGACTTGCTCTTGAGTGCATCTACCTCTTTTTGCACGTCGGCTAATTGAGTGCGAACCTCTTTTTGGTAATCTTGTTGACGCTGTATTTTACGCAAATTCAACTCATTCACTTGACGTAAAACGCGTCCTATATTTCCAGCATCCTCTGAAATATTCCCGGTCAATTGGGCATGACTGCGCTCTAAGTCTAATAAACGGTTTCTCGCGATGTAACCATCTTTAGCCAAATCTCGTAAACTTTCAAGTTGCTCTTTCGAGAATCCGAGTTGATGCTTCTTTTCAATCATTGCTTCTTCGATGCCCTTTAACTGGCTTTTATAGCCAGCGATATTCTCATCTATAGCACTAATTTCACTCTGAAAAGAAATTTGACGCGCTGTGAATAACTGCTGCTGCAACGCTATCATTTCTTGAACTTGTAAATGGTTCTTTTGCTGCGTTAAAGCCTTAGGAAAATTAATACTTTTCAAACCGTCGCGCTCGGCTACGAGACGCGCTTCAGTTGCCATCGCTGTATACCACTGCACATTGACGATATCAGAAGACGCTTGCGCAGAAACACCATTCATTTTCACTAATATCTGTCCGGCTTTTACCTTATCGCCCTCTTTGACCAAAATGTCTTCAATCGTGCCGCCAGTTTGATGCTGAATGAGTTTACGACCCGATGCAACACTCACGATACCTTGCGCAGGAGCACCTTTGTCCAACGGCGCTACGGATGCCCAAATAAAGAAACCAACCACGCCGACCAACACGATCAACCAGCCCAAGCGCACATAGGAACGTGAATCCGTATTGACTTCAAATACCTCAACCTCGTGCGAAGTGACGACGGTGGCGAGCGCATTATCTTTTGAAATGTTTTTCATTTTTTATTCCTGTCCTTCAGCCTTGTTTGCTGCATTTTGTTCAGCAGCCGCTTCGATTCTATTTTGTGTGTCTGCAGGTGGCTGTTCTGCATTCGCTGCCCCAGCTTGTGCCTGCTGTTGAGCGGCTAACATTTGCTGTTGTGCTTGTTGCGCTGCTTGGTTTAGTGCAGCCAAAACTTGATCACGCGGACCAAAAGCCTGCGCCACACCCTCACGCAAAAGCAATAATTTAGTCGTCACGCCCAGCACTGACGTTCTATGTGTAATTAAAATGATCGTTTTACCGCGTTGACGCAGATCGTTAACCGCGACAACGAGAGCTTGCTCGCCAACATCATCCAAGTTGGAATTTGGCTCGTCCAATACCAAAATGGAGGGATCATCATACATCGCTCGTGCCAAGCCGATGCGCTGCTTTTGACCACCAGATAGACCCGCACCGCCGTCGCCTATATAGGTATCGTAGCCTTTAGGCAAATGAAGAATCATGTCGTGCACACCAGCACGCTTTGCCGCCAAAATCACCTTTTCAGAATCAATATCGCCAAAACGACCGATATTTTCTGCAATACTGCCGCCAAACAACTCAATATCTTGTGGCAGATAACCAATATGAGGTCCGAGTTGATCTTTATTCCACTGATAAATATCGGCACCATCCAGACGGACTTTACCGACCGCTGCTGGCCAAACACCCACCAATAATCGCGCTAAAGTAGATTTACCGGAGCCAGATGGACCAATCACGCCCAATACATCGCCAGCCTCCAAAGCAAACGTCAAGCCTTTTAATACAGCAACCGGAGAGCCTGGTGGCGCTGCAGTGACCGCTTCAACTGAAACGTTACCCAATGGTTTTGGCAGCTCCATACCCGCTTGTCGCACTGGGTTATTGGCTAATAATTCGTTTAAGCGACCATACGCGCTTTTCACTGTACTCCACTGTTTCCATACGCCGATCAGTTGATCAATCGGGCCCGTTGCTCTACCCAGCAAGATAGAGCCGGCAATCATCATCCCTGGTGTCATTTTGCCTTCAATTACCAACAAAGCACCAAAGCCAAGAACCAGTGATTGAATAGAAATGCGCACGAATTTACTTGCAGCGGTCACGATACCTGACTTTTCGCTTGCCTCGGCTTGCAGATTGAGAAAGCGGCCTTGCAACTTGAACCAGCGTTGCATCAGGTTAGGCAACATACCCATCGCCTCAATGACTTCAGCATTGCGTAAATTATTCGTAGCCAGATTACTCGACGCAATCGCCATGCTATTCGCTTCAGTGAGGGGTTTTTTCGAAACGACCTCATTCACATAGGCCAAAATCACCATGATAATGACGCAGACTAAGGAGAAGATACCTAAGTTAAGGTCAAACATAAAAATCACTGCCAGGTAGATAGGAAACCAAGGCGCGTCGAAAAATGCAAACAAGCCATTCCCGGTCAAGAATTGACGGATCTGGGTTAAGTCTTGCAAAGCCTGTCCGGCATTAGTACCACCACGCTTTAAATTTTGTTCAAAAGCGGCAGTATAGACGCGGCGATTCATCTGCATATCGAGCTTTGAGCCCAAGCGGATGACGACAAAACTACGAATGAATTCGAGTGCACTCATAAATGCATAAGCACCCAACATGAGTAGCGTGAGCATGAGCAAGGTAATTTCATTTTGACTTTGCAATACGCGGTCATAGACCTGCAGCATGTAAAGTGATGGCACCAACATCAACAAATTGATGATGGCACTAAAAATACCAACGGTTCTGAAAGTACTCTTAAAGGTCTGAAGAACCTGAAAGATTTCATTCTGAGGGAGTTTCATTTTCGAGATCATTATGGGCGTATCCACATTTAAGGATTTATGTAATACAATCGAGACTAATTAAGTTAGTCTACTCGTTTGCGCTGCCTTATCGCCAAACCAGACTTAGAAAAATCGGGATCAGCAGTTACAGGCTAATCAAGCATTATCTCAAAGTCTCCGGCTTAAAAATGTGACGTACGTCACATTTTTGCCGAAGCTTATCACAGCTTACAGTCGATGGATAGTTTTTTTGTGCGTCGCTTTAATTTTTTCTGCAAACTCCCCCGCAAGCAAGCCAACGATCAAACTAGTAAGTAATCTGGCACTCACCCCGTCCCATAAGACGCACTCAAGCAAAAGTATGTCCGACAATAAAATCGCCAATTTGATGGAAGAAATTGTACGACTGTACAGCACATCACAGTTTGAGCAGCTAGAAGCGCTACTTCGTCAGGCAATACAACATAACCCGAAATTTGGTATCAGCTGGAAGGTCTTGGCCATCGTTCTGAAGCGACGTGGGCAAATGGCCGAAGCAACGACTTGCTTTCATAATGCAATGCTGGCACTGCCAAACGATCTTGAAAATCTCAACAATTATCGCGACCACTGTTTGGACTTAGGCGAAACGCTTAAGGCACAGCAACTACAGCAGCTCGCGATTACCGCAGACGCTGCTAATAACCATTTTCAACAAGGCTTGAATTTACATACGCAAAAGAAATGGCTCGAAGCAGCAAACGCCTTTGGGAAATGCATCGCACTTAGCCCTAACTTTGCGGCGGCACATAGCAATTTAGCTGTATGTCTGCAGGAGCTAGGCGAACTTAGCGCGGCCATTGTCGAATATAAGACTGCCCTCCAATTAGCACCAGACGACGCTGTGACGCATTGCGGGCTCGCCAATACCTTGTTACTCAGTGCCGAGTTTCTCGAAGCAGATAGTCATTACCAACAAGCGATCGTTCTTGCGCCCGACTCGCTTGATGCCCACTTTAATCGCGGTAATTGTCTATTGAAATTAGATCAACAGGACGAGGCGATCAAGCATTTTAAGGACGCGATCAGGCTCAAACCCCACTTTGGCAAGGCGCAGTTTAATCTCGCCAACTGCCAATTGGAACAAGACGACCATGCTGCAGCCAAACAGAGTTATCTTCAGACTTTGCAGGGCGACTCCGTTGAAGAGCGCTTGCAAGCGGCGGTTTATATAGCGGTATTGAGCTTTCTAGAAGGTGATCTGACGTCTGCCAAGGCTTTATTGGATGCGGCGGCGCCCATTAAGGACGCGTCTTATCACCATTTAAAGGCGGCATGTGCATACTGGCTCTATCTGCGTCGGTTGCTGGCCATCAACGCGGAGAATGCGATTGCGGCCACTATCGACAGCAATAAGGCCGAGATCAATACACTCCATGTCATAGGTGACAGCCACACACTTTCGCTGCACGGTCAAACGTTTACTTCGGCGAATGGCCACTTACGCGCACAATCGCACTGGGTATGGGGATGTAAGCAGTGGCATTTAGCACAGGCGGCGGATAACAAATTTAAGCGGAAATTTCAGCGCATCCTGGGGAAATTACCGACGGCAAGCAAAATAATGATCTCGGTGGGCGAGATAGATGCGCGCGCCGATGAGGGTATTTTAGTTGCATTGCAAAAGCGGCCATTGCTAACGCTGCATGAGCTGGTAATTCAGACTTGCCGTCCTTATTTGCAGTGGATTAAACAAATGGCAGCGCTAGGGCAGCATCAGGTCATCATCAGTAGCGTCCCCTTAGCGCTTGATGCTAGTCCGCAAAGGCAACAGCTCATCAACGAGATGAATCAACTACTCCGAGACGACTGCTTAACATTAGGCTTTGGTTTTTTGGATTTAGATAAAGTTAGTCGCGCCTCACATAGCGGCGCAGCATCGCCGTACTTTTTGGACGGTGTGCATTTAGCGCCTGCGGCCTACCGAGCTGCATTTGAGGATCAAAAATCGTAGAGCGGGTGCAATCCGCGCTGCTAACACACAGACCACCTGAACTGAGCGGATGGTAGAGTAAAGAAGGGATGAGTTTGGCTTAAGTAAGAAATATCTTAACTATTCGACTTAAACCCATCCCTCATTCCGACCTTCCCCTTGAACGGGAAGGGGAAGGGGAAGGCTCAAAGCAAGCGCCTTAGCGCTCAACCTTGGGATTACTGTACTTGCTCAGGACGTGACGCAGCTACGGCTATTTTCGCCATGTGGCGATAGGATGCCCAATGCAACTCGATGAGGGACATCAAGCCATTGCGTGCCCAACGCGCCAAGGTCGCGTCGTCGAGGGCTTCGACTTTAGCACGATCGACTGTACGGAAGCCGGCGATCAGGTGCAATGCTTCACCTTCGCGCAGACCTAAATCTTTTGATACCAGGACGCCAGAGCTCTCCAGTTCAGCCATGATGGCTTGACCGTCTTGCATGTCTTGCTCAAAGCGGCTCAACAATTCCAACATACCGTTGAAATGCGGATTAATCTCGGCTTTGTCGCCATCGCCAATGAACAAGGCTTCGCCTTCGGTGCTGGCGAATTGAGGTGCAGTAACGTCAGCAGCCAACACTAATTTGTCGGTATTTTCGATACGGCCAAAAATGAACGGGTAACGACGGACGTGGGCAGGAATATAGCTGTCTAACCATTGATTTTTGTCATTGAGAAAGACATTGCGATCGCGCAGACCAAGCACTGCGATCGCTGTCACATTGCCAGTCGGGGCAAATAAGACTGGGTAGCACTGCGCGGCGGCAGTGATCTCTTGCGGCGCTAAAGGTGCCATCGTCAGATCGGCGGCAAAACTATAATCGTCTGCAGGCGTATAACGCAAATGGGCGTGCAGTTTTTTATCTAAAGTTTGTGCTTGTTGAAACATTATAAAACTCCATGAATTGAAAAAACCCATCTCCTTGCAGAGATGGGTTTTGTATTACTTCACAGAAAACCGGGATGCACTCCGGTTTTCCGCAATAGTACCGAGATACTATTTTTTACAGATTACAGGAACACGTTACCATTAACGATAGTTGCAGAACCACCAGTGTATGCCTGACCTGTGATGTAGATCTGGATATCACCAGCACTGAACAAGCCGTTACCATCAACGTCCAATGTCATGACTGTATCAGCACCGCCATTTGTCGTATCGATAAACAAAGTACCTGCTGCGTTTGGACCTACAGAACCGATCTTACGAGCAGCAGCGATGTTAGTGATAGCCGCGTTAAAATCTAACAAAGTACCGTTGACTTGGCTACCAGTTAAGAAGTTAGCGGTTGTTGCCAAGAATTGAATCAAGGTTGTGGCAGTAACATCGTTCGTTGCTTTGATCGTGAACAAACCATTGTCCATCGTACCAGTTGCAGCAACACCATCAACGTCAGCAACAGAACCATTACCTTTGCCGAAGTCCAGTGTGAAGCCTGTTGCAGCAGTATTACCACCTTTGTACAGAATGCCAGTCACTGTATCAACACCGTCACCCAAGGTAATAGTACGAGCGCCAACTGCAGTGGAAAGACCATTCACGTTCAAGTTAAACGGGCCAGTTACACCAGAAGCATTGATCGTTGCAAAGTCACCATCTACAGTGCTTACCAATGTCAATACTTGTCCAAGTGTCGTTGTACCTGACACGTTCAATGTTTCGAGACCAGTCACTTGCATTGCACCAGCACCAGCAGCACCAGTACCGATAGTAGTATTTACTGTAACACCACCAGTGATGCTCAAGATATCAGAACCTGCAGCAGCAGTGAATACTGTTCTGGCAGCATTTACCACTGATGTATTAACTGTGTCAACACCTGTATTACCTGTGATAGTACGAGCTGCATCAGCTGTACCGCCCAATGTAACGACGTTAGTACCAGTATTCAATACATAAGTTTCGATACCAGCATTAGCTGCCAATGCTGTCGTTGTGATTGTACCAGCTGTTGTCAATGTAACTTGACCTGCTGCTGCTGCGTCAGTCACTGTCGTGAATGCTGCATATTGCGCTGCAGTCATTGATACAGAACCAGCAGTCACCAATGTTTCGAAGCCAGACACTGTCGCACCTGCCAAGTTAGTACCAGTAACGATATTCAAAACGTCACTACCAGTGCCACCAGACAATGTACCTGTGTATGCACCAGTAACCAAAGTTACGTTGTCAATACCAGTACCTGTAGATGTGAAAGATTGACCAACCAATGGGATAGTCACTGTAGAGCCAGCTGTTGCACTTGTGTTAGACAAAGTTGTTGTCGCACCAGTCAAACCTGTCACTGCAAATGTAGTAGAGCCACCCGCCAAGTTGATTGTTTCAACGTTAGTGATACCAGCCAATGACAATGCTGCACCTACTGCATCAGTAATTGTCAATGTATCAGTACCAGCCAATGCATCAACAGTTGAACCTACGATGTTCGCGTAAGTTGTTGTGATGGTGTCTGTACTTGCTGTAGAAACTGCAGACGCGTTAGTATTTGTTGTACCGTTAACAACAGCGTTAGGGCCTGTCAAAGTGACTGTATTACCAGTAGTTTGGTTAGTAACTGTTGGCGATACAGCGATAGCTGCTGCGCTGTTACCTGCAACGTCTTTCACTGCATTTGTACCTGGCACTACATAAGTAACAGCTACTGTGTCATTTGCTGTCACTGGCGTTGCCAATGTCAATGTCACTGTTGTGCCGTTAGCATCAGCTGCAGTTACTGTACGTGCTGTAGTAACGCCGTTAGTTGTCACGTTCACAGTGTACGCTGCACCTGCTGGATCGCTAGAACCCAACAATTGTTCGTTGTATGTCAATGTGATTGTGGAAGCATTAACAGTTGCTGTATTCAACGTTGGTGCTGTTACGTCAGCAACAGCTTGTGAAGGAACTGCTGTGTTAGATGCTTGTACTACTGCGCCTAATGGAGCGATAACTGAGTTAGTTGTCGTTGAACCAGAAGTTGCGTAGGACAATGTACCTGTACCAGTCAAGATGATTTTTGACAAATCGATAGTCGCTGTAGAAGCATCTGCAACGATGATCAATGTGTGGTTGTTAGCACCAGTGAACGTGATTGTACCGCCAGAAGAGATCAAACTTGCCAACTGTGTTCTAGTGATAGAGATGTTGGAGTTAGCAACAACGCTCCAGCTATTACCTGTACCAGCGTCAACAGAGAATGTTGCTGCTGTCATGTTAACCGCACCGTATGTGTACAGTGTGTTTGCACCTGCACCGAAGTTGATCGTGTCAGAGTATGACAACTGAGCAGCTGCATCATCCGCATTACCAGCAACACCGTCCAAACCGTACATGTTTGTTGCGTTCAAACCAGCAACACCATTTGCTAACGCATTAACGTTAGTGATGATACCTGTTGCATCAGCAACTGCAGTGAATTGACCCGCATTGAAGTTACCTAACAAAGTAACTGTATCGTTACCAGCGCCTAATGTCAGTGTATCTTTAGTGGAGTTTGTCGCAGATGTGTTAACACGTGACATGATCACATTGTCAACGCCAGCACCAGTGATGATGTTGTTGATACCACCAGCATTGAACAAGTTGATGTTCAAGTTGGACAAGTTACCCAAAGAACCTGCTTGCAATTGCAAACCAGTTGTTGCCAGAGCGACTGTTGTGCTATCGAAACCACGGATTGACAATGTTTCTGCCAATGTAGATTGTGAAGTAGATACCAAGTTACCAACGATAGTGTCTGTCAATTCAACTGTAGATACTTGTGTTGTTGAAGTATCGTTAGTCAATTCGATCACGCCGAAGTTACGAACGCCGTTGAAGTCAGCTGCAGAAGCATTAACTGTGTTACGGAATTCCAAAACGTCGAGGTTACCAGCTTGGCTACCAGATGCTGCATTGCCGTCAGCTGCGTTTGTGTTCAACAAACTTGCTGCGCCACCGTTCAAAGTGTGTGTACCGTTGAAGTTCACATCAGTGAAGATGATACGGTCATTTGTGCGTGTCGCACCGTCTTCACCAGAGTAGCTGAAGCGGCTTGAGTTGCTCAATGAACGTGCATCGATAGTGACAGAGCTTTCCATTGCTGACAATGCGTTGTCTGCAACAACTGTAGCGCCGCTATCGTTAGAAACGTTACCAGAGTTATTGTTGTTAACGATAGCCAAGACAGTTGTACCGCCGTTGCTGTTGTTAGTGATCAATGTGTCTGTCAATGTCAACTCGTAAGTTGTCGCTGTTTTGTTTGCAACTGCGAAACCACTTGTACCAGTAGAACCGTTGTTTGCAACAGTGTTACCAGCGCTGATCAACTTGATTTGTTCGAAGTTTTTAACGCCTGTCCACTCAGAAGCACCCAGAGCAATAACACTACCAGCTGATGTGTTGTATGCCATGTCGCCGTCGATTGCCAAGATGTCTGTACCAGCACCACCGTCAACCAAATCAGCACCTGTCAAACCAGCACGTGAATCAGTGATGTTATCGAAAATCACTGTATCGCTACCTGCACCCATAGTGATTGTTTGTGCGCCAACTGTAGAAGCAGCGTTTGTGCTGAAACGTGCAGTAACGTTTGCTAATTCGTCTTTTGCATCAAATGTTGCAGCAACGATTTTCACTTGACCAACAGCCAATGACAAATCTTGTGCGCCAGAGATTGATGTAGCAGAACCAGAACCGTTAACACTGACGTTAGTCAAACCACCCATTGCATTTGCGATGGAAGCGATTGCTGGCAATGCTGGTGTAGAACCAGTTGCAGCAACAGCCGCTTTAGTACCGCTTGCTGTACCTGAAGTTGTTGTATCCAAGTTCAAGTATGTACCAGCTAAACCACCAGACAAAGTGATTTTGCTTGTGATGTTGCCTGGACGAACCAAAGCTACTGTGTTGGACTCTGTATCAGAATCTTTCAACGCTACGCTAGTACCGTCGTTAGTATCCAAGATAAAGTTGAAACGTGGATCAGTGTTTACGCCTTCGGCGATAGTCACTGTGTACGCTAAAGAATCAGAGTACAAATCCAATGTGTTTTGAGTGATGCTGTTGCTACCAGTGTTGCTGTGACGAACAGTAACGTTGTTAGCTTGATCAGCAGTCATACCATACAAACCAACATAAGTTGTGCTTGCAGCAGGTGCACCAACAGCAGCGCCTTCGTTACGAACCAAGATAGTTTTAACATCAGCTAACTTGTCCATACCAACCAAAGATGTACCGCCTGCATTCAAACGAACTTCCAATGCTTCTACGCCAGTTACAGCAGAAGAAGAAGTCGTAGAAGAGTTACCAGTTTGTGCACTAGCGATCAATGTACCAGCATTGTAGATAACCAATGTGTCGTTACCCAAGCCACCAGCCAATTTGTCAGCTGCTTCAACTTTGCCACCTAAGTAGAAAGTGTCATCAAACTTAGAACCAGTTACGGAAACAGCTTGAGTTACGCCAGATGTGTCAGCTTTACCAGTTGTGAAGAAGCCTGCATCCAGGTTCAACTTAACGCCACCAGCAGTCATGCCGTCAGCTGTCAATGTAGCCAAACGGCCATTAACACCTGTCAAACCACCACTGAATGTTACTGATTCAATTGTTTGCGCGCCATTAGCAGCTGTGTTCACAACGTTAGTTGTTTGTGCCAAAGTCAATGCTTTATCGCCATTGATAGTGATAGAGCCAGCTGAACCTGTGTCCATTGGCAAATTCAATGTACCAACGTTGTTATTTTGACCAGTGCTGCTGATTGTCAATTGCTCGTAACTAGTGTTAGCAACGCCGTTACCTGAAGTAGTGATGTTTTCACCGATATTGATTGTACCGATTTGTACATCAGACAGGTTCAACGCACCTTTGTTGTCGCCCATCAAAACGTCTTTGCCGAATGAAAATTCAACTGTACCAGCTTGATTTGCATTTGTGCTTGCGATAGACATTGTGTCTAATACAGACTTGATGTTTTCGATACGACCGTTGTTAGTACCAGCTGCAGAAGCAACGCGAGTGATGTTAACTGCTTTCATGCCAGTTGCATCTTGTACGTCCAACGCTGTTACTGCTGAATTGGATACTGTTGTAGAAGAAGAACCTGTGAATGCAACATTAACTGTTTGGATATTTGTCAATTTTGGTGTGATAACTGTACCGCCGTTATCATTTGCATTACCCAAAGTTGCTGTCAATGTGTTGTTTGCAGCTGCGCCAGTTTGTGTACCAGTCAATTGATCTTCATCTTGCAATGAGTTGATACGCTTGCTGCCGTCTGGTGTGTAAACTTGCTCAGAGATGAAATTAACGCCAGAAACTTTATCTGTACCGTTAGTCAACACTGGGTTGTTACCTTGACCGCCTTTAGCAACATCAACAGATGCTGGGTCTTTAGTAACGTTAGCCATGATTGCAGTTGCGCCTGCGATATCATTGCTGTTCAATGTGAAACCGTAGTATTCACCAACTGCAACTTTATTCATGAACAAAGCTTTAGAATCCAAAGCTGCTGCGTCTGTACCTGTGTAGCCTTTTACAGCTGCGATGATTTGTGCGAACACGTCACCAACAGTTACTTTACCAGCTGCATCAAATTTGCCAGTCCAGAATTTAACGCCTTCTGCGTCGCCTGTACGACCCAATACATTGGAGTAGAACTTAGCAACCAATTCTTCACGTGTGGAAGATGCTGGGTAGTAAGCACGTGCTGGCTCAACGTCAAACATTTGTTGAGCGATTTGTGCGTATGTTGCGCCTGCATCTAATTTACCAACCCAAAATGCCAGACCGTCACGCTCAGGTGCGCGGCCGAATAAGGAAACGTACAACTCGGTTACTTGTGTACGCATTGCTGCTGTTATAGCCATTTAGAACTCCTAGTAGGATTAATTTAAATACGAAAGCCAAGATCGCGCTTTGCGCTTCTTGTCGAGCGTATATTATTCAACTCAGAACTTAAATATTGTGATGTGCATCACCTTTTAAGAACTATCGTTAAAAAACAACGCTTTATTTTCGTTTTTCTTTACAACACTTGCTTCTTCTTGCTGCTTCTTGCTGCTCTTGTATTACTTCTTGCTGAAAAACCACTTTAACAGATTTAACAATTTTAACGTTTCTACAGCAACCTTCAATTCTAGCCGACAATTGTTTTTTTTGGTATACCCGCAATTACAATTCGCTAAGTCTTTGAATTTATTAGTTAGCTCTATTTTTAGTCGCAAACGCACTTCATGATCTAAGACAAATTAAGTTGAGATATTTAAAACGCTTGCCTTATATTAAGGCTGAACGCTTTTCCACCTTGTTTAAAGAGTGCGATATTGGTATTGACATGGTAGTTCTCAAAATTCATCAAAATATCGAATGATGGTGAGAGCGACCAATTTAGTTGCAGTCGAGAGATATATCGACCGATCGTGCGTTTTGCATTATTTTCGAGTTTTGGACTATATCCTTCCGTATCGCGTGAAGTGGAATAGGCTTGGCTAAAACTCGCCTTGAAATTTTTACTAAGCGCTGCCGAGACTTGCACCACCGTTTCGTTATTTTGACTGTTACCGCCAGCCCGTTCACGCGTGGCAAAATCTTGTCCCACTCGACTAGTTACGTTGATATAGAGAGGCACAGTCGATAAAGTCATGCTACAGGATAGTCCACCCTGCGCCCAAATCAAGCGGCCATCCATGTTTGGGCTTTGCAAAAAGGATCGTCGCTCCAATTCAACACCAGCGCTATAGGCACAGGCACCCCATGGCCGCTCCAGCTGTGCTTGTACCTTGCTATTAAATAGCGTGGGCACATTGCCTAATGAAATGTGTTGAAGTTGCAACCAGTAACTGAGCTCACCCCAGGCGCTATTCTTCTGATAGGCTAGACTGGCTTGCGCGTCTAATGTGGAGAAATCAGTTTCTTGAACAAAGCTTTTTTGTTTTAAGCTGGAAAAAAAGGAAATTCTTTGCTCTGGCGTGTGATTGGCGTACTGCACGCCAACACCGAGCTGATTAAACCGATCCGTGCGCGCTTTAAACTTGTCGTCTAGCGTAAAAAATTCTCTCAGCTCGCCATCTGTCAAACTCAGCGTATCGACGCGCAAGCCACTATTGGCATTGGTATCAACGCCGCTGGCCAAATCTAACGAGTAACTCCAGGCTTTACTCTTGGTCTTTTCCACCGCGTATTTTTGCAATTCTTTTTCTATGGCTTGCAAGACTTCTTTTGGTGGATAGAAGTTCTCTTGAATATACGCAAAGTAAGAGACCGCGACCTCACGATTGCCCAGTGCAAAATTGGCGATTGCCAGCTCCAACCAAGCGCCAACATATTCTGGACGTATCAATACCGCTCTTTCATAGATATTAGCGGCCAACTGATGCTGCTCTAACTGCGACGCTAAACGCCCCATATTGTAGAAAAATTCCGCATCATTCTCATACTGAGACTCCTGGCCTTGCATGAGTTCTAGTGCGGCTCGCAATTGGCCAGCAACGGTCAGACTCTTGATCTGATTATTTAATACATCAGCGGGGATTACTGGCGCTTGCGCAGTTGCACTCTGAGCCGTCACCGTTTGTTTCGGCAAATTGGCGGCAAAAACATACTGAGTGCTGATTATTTGCAGGCCGCCAAAGAGGGCTAGCAACAAAAATCTAGGTAAAACTTTTCTCGGATAACGTTTTTTTGATTTATGCATGCGTTTTTATTATCTATCGCGGCGCATAAATGTGGATAGGACGAGTTCGTCCACGCACCTGCGTACCGCCCAAGGATTGCAGTTGATCCAAACCTATAGTCTGGGCACAACGCTCACCAATTAAAATACTTTGTTGCAGAGTACGTGTAATACCCTCTAAACGACTGGCCAACACTACCGGCTCGCCCATTGCGGTATAGGTTCTTCTGTGCTCCGAGCCAAAATTACCGACTAGCGCTACACCAGTCTCTATACCTATGCCTATACCGATAGGCACTATCCCATGCTCCACACAAAATGCGTCAAGCGCAGCTATCTCTTTTTGCATCGCGAGCGCTGCATTTAATGCATGTTGCGCATGCTCTGGATCATCTTGCGGTGCATTCCAGAACGCCATGATGGCATCGCCAATGAATTTGTCGATCGTGCCGTTATGCTGAACAACGACGGCAGACATCACCGTAAATACTTTGTGCATGAGCCTTGCGATCACTTCTGGTGAACACTCTTCACAAATTTTTGCGAAACCATTGACGTCGGCAAACAATACTGTGATTTCACGACGGGTGGCATCGACATCGGCATCAATTGCACTTTTTATTTGACTATTTTGCGTTAACCTACTCGCTTCTTGTTTTGGCAAATATGCAGAAAATAGTTTCACAATATTAATTTTATCACTACCGATGCGATAAAGCTGATAAGAAAAGCTTAATAACAGTGCAAATATCGGAAATAGGAAGATCGGCAATAAAGGTAATAGCAGATGGTATTTCTGAAATACCCATAAAGTAAAGAAAATACTTAAAGTAAATGTTAACCCAGCCCAAGCAGGCAGCAAAGCAAATCGCTGCAGAGGCTGCTGAAAACGACGCTGCGCCCAAATGCAAAGTAAAGCGAAAGGTGATAGGAGCGCGAATACCATCCAATTGCCAAGCCTAGGTTGCACAGAAAACTCGCCATCCACTAAAGCTGAGAGAATTTCTATATGTGGCAGGAAACCAGGGGATTCGGTGCCAAATGGCGTCACGACCAAGTCGGCCAGACTCAGTGCGGTACCGCCTATAAAAACCATATTGCCTTCTAATAGGCTCTTGTCCACCTGAGCCTGAAGAATATCGCTTGCGGAGATATTGGTAATCCAGTCATCTGCCCTTTTGTGGCGGTAAGGTACGATTAATTCACCTGATTCACTTAAAGGAATACTATTAATTTTGAGTGGTGCGACACCGTCCATTTTGTCATAGACATCAAGCGTCCAGTATGGGGCAAGCCATCCCTCCCCCGCCTGCATGGCAAAAGTAGGACTATGCAATTGACTAGCATAAGCTGCCAAACTCAAGGTACTAAGGCAACGTGCTTGCTTATTTAGGTCGCAAATCACGGGTGCGACTGACCGAATAGAACCGTCGCTATCAGTCAATCGATTGATATGGCCTACATTTGCGAAGGGAATATCAGGGTGGTTAATGACACTCAAAACGCCTTTTGTGACTGGCTGTCTTTGCTCAAACTGAAATGCAGGCGCATTCGTTGGTATAGGCAAGTGTATGTCGTCGCGTTTTTTAAATGCAAAAACGGAACCACCAACGACTTGCGGGCGCGCCACCTGATGCTTGAATGCGGATTCGTTGACTCGCTTCTCTGGAAATGTCATATCCATTACAACCGACGCGGCACCGTACTCGTCCAGCAGGGAACTGATAAGTTTTGCCATCTTCTCACGTGACCAAGGCCACGCTCCTTGCTCACGCAAGCTGCGCTCGTCAATATCCACAATCACGATGCTATTGACTCGGGTACCTTTGCTTACTTGGTTAGTACGAAAGTCATTAAGCAAATAATCAACTGGCTTAAATAATGTAGGAAAAATTTGCGGTGTGAAGAAAGATAGGGCCAGCGCGGCAAAAATAAAAAAAGCCGAGCCGCCTCTCAAAGCAAAATGCAATGCAGCGCGACACTGTTCATGGATCTTAGAAAAGGCCGCACTTTTATTTAGCATGAACATGTTTTCCAAAGCAAAACAAGCACTCAAATAAGGCACTAATTGCGGGGGCGCGATAGATGGCGGTTAACGAAAAAAGCCAAGAACTCCACCCAAGGCGAAGTTCTTGACTTTCGTTTATCTGGCTTATTTTACCCAGCGAGTCGCTCCGAGAACAGAAACTCCGTTCGAGAGATTACGTTGGAACAAGTAACCTGCCTGATCAGAATTTTTCGACAAAGCACCTTCAATCGTTGTATTTGAGGTACCCGATTGACTTATGAAAGCACCTTGAAAGTTAATCTGTCCAGCAGACTCGATAGATACTTGAGAAGCATCCTTACCACTAACAATCAAAGAAGTTTCATAACGACGTTGCTCAAAATCAACGATTAAGCTAGGCGACGTAATCTTTGCAGGGCTAATTGCTCGCTGAGCATCCATCACGTAAGCTTCAGATTCCGCCAATTTAAAACCAACGCGTCCGCTCGACGGCATAATAATATTTGCGGTTTCTTTAAACAAACCAAAAATATCATTACTACTCACAACCTCACGACCTGGCAAGGAAGCATATGCAATACTGCCTTTGCCGTTTTTTTGCTCTTCCGTCAAAAATGTACTCCAGCGTCCCCACCAAAATTCTGGCGCAACCGCTACGGGCGTTACTGGCGTAACTGGTGTAACTGGATCTTTTGATCCAATTTTATTTTCAGTCTTATTAACCTCTGCCACAGAAATGACCGTCAAAGGCGTAGCTGGTAACACTACCGCTTTAGGTTGAGCATCAGCAGATACTTTGGGCTCCTCTGGGCGCGGTGGAGCAACTACATTTGGAGTATCGCTAGACTTATCTTGCGGCACAGGGCGAGGCACTTTAGAAATGCCGCGCAACTCTAAGTCGGTGTTTTTCATGATGGCGGAAAGTACACGGGAGTTTTCCGAATTACATGGACCAAACCCAGTCGCAGCACAATCTTTAGACAGCGGCGACATGACAATCGCGCCACTTTGCACTGTAACTCGTGTCAACTCTTGACTTACGCGCACAACAAAATCTGTACCACGAATACCAATCGCCGCCAATGGCGTATTCATACGATATTTGTCTTTAGCGGCTTCACCCGCTTTACCTGTGATACTGCGGACTACACCCTGCTCGACATTAAACTTAATATTATTATTAGAGGGTGTCGCTTGATCGTATTTATAATCATCTATCTTCATCCGAGAAGATGGGCGCAAACTCACAAATGCACCATCGATCATGCGCAGATGGATGTGTCCGTTATCGCCCGTTTGCAGCGTTTGACCAACCAATACATTTTGACCACGGGCCACTTTTTGCATTTGTCCATCTTGGACAACCTGCGCATCGCCAATCACGAAACTGACTGTGCCAGCAATATCTGCAGCATAAGCATTAAACGCAAATAGCCATGCCAGCAAAATTGCTGAACAAAGCTTAACGGATTGAATATATTTACTACGCATAACCATCACCCTAAAGTATGTGAACTGGATGTCACGCCACTATTTTCAGGCGCACTACCGACTTACTATCACAAAAATTACGTTTCTAGTATAGCAGCTTCAATCAAAGTACAATCGGGTATACTAGAAAATAGTCAAGAATGGTGGTTAAAACTCCGCATTTCGGACAAATGCAATAAGATTCCATTGCATTTTCAGCCATCGCACCTATTTAATTTGATGCAAATTCACCATCACCACGCTAACTGAGCAAATTTAAGTGTTAAATTATCATTCTATTTATTGAACTACCACACCTCTTTTAACTGCATTTATGCCTATTTCGATTGAAACCGCTTCGAGTATTCCTTTGTTTCAGGGATTGGATGAAGAAACGCTTAAAGTAGTCGCAGGGCTTATGACTAGCCGGAACTATTTAAGCCACGATATCGTGCTACGCAAAGGCGATATTGCCGAGCATATGGCATTTCTCCTGCAGGGAAAGTTACAAGTGGTTGACCTGAGTGAAGATGGCCGCGAAACGGGGATACATTTCGTTTTGCCTGGTGCCTATTTTGGCGAACTTTCTGTCATTGACGGTTTACCTCGATCCGCATCGGTCATATCAGTCAAAACTTCTGAGGTAGCGTTCTTACCAGCGCCACAAGCTCGTGCGTTAATTTTCAACCGTCCAGTAGTGGCGCAACGCGTGCTTGGTCACTTTGCCAAAGTTCTGCGCCTCTCGTCGAGTCAACGCACTCTATTGAGTATTCCGAATGCATTTCAGCGCGTTTTTGCACAACTACACACTTTTGTGCGCGAGACCAATGATGGACAAGTGATAGAGGGCCTACCGAAGCAACACGAAATTGCCATCATGGTCAACACCAGCCGCGAGACCGTGTCTAGAGCGCTACAAACTTTGTTAAAACTGAACATCCTTGAGAAAAAAGGCACGGTATTGGTCGTGGCTCGCCCAGACCAACTAAAAAACGCTGCTATTAGTGGGATTGATGAGACACAAATTCAAATCAGCCAGTCCAAAGTAAGCGCAGAGAAATCAGAATAGGCTGCACTACGACCAACAATACTTTGGCGGTCATTTGCTGCGACGCTGCGACGCTGAAACCAAATAAAAATTTGTATGAATTTATTGATACTCAGTACCTATCCTATCGAACAGCTCATGCATGGTGGTCAGCATCGTTTGGCAAATATCGTGCAAGCATATCGAGACACTGAGTTTCAGGTTCAATTGGCAGGCGTTGCGAGCAGTCCCGTTTACACCGCTTCTGAAAATTTTGTAGCCTTCCCGGGTAACGATAAGCTCCAATTTGACATTGATAAATCTTACCTGGTAGACGAATGCCTTCTTGGTGAGTTATTCGCTGAAAATCCAGACTATTTTGCGCAACTAGAAGCGAAAATCCAACCAATCCCTGACCTCATCCACGTCGAACAACCTTGGCTATTTGCGTTCGCAAAAAAATTCGCTTCGCTCCATCCCACCAAGCATATTAGCGTACTATACGGCTCGCAAAATATTGAGCATACGATGAAATTTGAGTCGGCAAAATCATTGCTCAGCCACACCGATGCACAACGTATCAGAGATAAAGTTTTAGCCTGCGAGCTATTTGCAGTGATGCAAGCAGATGCAGTTTGCGGTGTATCTCAAGAAGACCAAAAATGGCTAACGGCGCAACGTGGATCGCCATGTATTTTAGCGCCGAATGGCGTACGTCCGCGACAGGAAACTGAAGCAGGCATTAAGGCCGCGAATGAGATCTCGCAAGGTAAAAAATTCGCACTCTACTGTGGCAGTGCGCACCCGCCCAATATCAAAGGTTTTTTCGATATGTTCGGACAAGGCATGGGATGCCTGGCACCTGATGAACGTCTGATCATAGCGGGCAGCGCTGGTATCGATATTCAAAATGATTCGCGTTTTTTACGTGCTCCCAATGTTCGTGATCAATGCATCATAGCGAATTTGGTCTCAGAAGAATGCCTGCAAGGTCTGTTGAGCACTGCGCATCTGATTATTCTTCCGATTACCGATGGCGGCGGCACCAATCTAAAAACAGCAGAAGCCTTATGGGCTGGTCAGCATATTGTAGCAACCGAAACGGCGATGCGTGGCTTCGAACAGTTTAGTTCCGCGCAAGGGCTTACTGTGGCCAACTCATCTAGAGAATTTCTGCGCGCGATACAAGTTCGCATGACACAAATGCCGAATCGCATTTCCAAAGATGAACAACAATCACGTGCTTCCGTTTTGTGGAGTCATACACTTCGCGATCTGACGTGCGCGGCCACTACCTTGGCACAAAAAGCATGACTGAGAATTCCCGACGCCCTGTCATCTGGATGAATATGACATCCAGCAAAAACTGGTCGCGCCCGCCAGTGGGCATTATTCGCATGGAACAAATTATTTGCGAAGAGTTGAGTATGAAATTAGGCGACGCGCAATTCCGGCAATGTGTTTGGCTCGACAATCGTTTTATCGCCTGGCCTCCCATCTATGAAGAGATTCCGGCACCACCGCCTCCGCCCACGCCACCGCCTCCGCCGTTGGTCAAGCCAAGACATATTTTAGTGCGCTTAAGCTATGTCTATCCTAGGCGCTTTGCCGGTCGTGTGTACCGTGGATTAAAGCGACGACTGTTAGCCGCACTTGCTCATTTTATTCAATTTGATAATGTGCTACCGATACCGGTTGCCGAGCCGACTGCAATCATTGAGCCAGTAGCGCCGCCACCACTTGCGCTTCGTTTGTCGATGGCGAATCAAGAACCAACGCCCGGCGACATTTTGATTTCGATGGGCCTAGATTGGGACTATCCGTATTTCAAAGAATTTTTCGCCCTATCCAAGCAGCGCAATATCCAAATTATCACTTGCTGTTACGACCTGATTCCTGTTCTTTTTCCTCAATATTGTGTCGACGATGTGGCGCAGAAGTTTCAAGAATATTTGCTAGCAATGACCTGGGCTAGTAGCGGTGTATTGTGCATCTCCAATCAAACCAAGCACGACTATCAAGATTTTTGTGCTCGAACTGGCGCACCACAAAAACCTACTTGTGTTGTCAAATTGGGGGATCGCATTCCGCGTGGGGATGATGCACTTTCTATTGCCGTGCAAAACGTGTTGGCCGCGCCGTTTATTTTATTTGTGTCGACACTGGAACGCCGAAAAAATCACGAGGTCATCTATCGCGCTTATCATTTATTAGCACGTGCAGGGCATCGCCATCTACTACCCAAACTCGTGTTTGTCGGCATGCAAGGTTGGGGCGTCGACGACTTAATCAAAGATATCGCTTTTGATCCTTTCGTGGCAGATTGTATTGTGCATTTAAATCATGTCAGCGATACCGAACTCAATGCGCTTTATACAGCCGCAAAATTTTGTGTCTATCCGTCGCTGTATGAAGGATGGGGCTTACCTATCGCTGAGGCGCTCGCGATGGGTAAAGTCGTACTCTCTTCAGATCAAGGCTCACTAAAAGAAGTTGGCGGAAATTTAGTTCATTATCTGTCGCCTTGGAATGCGAATGCTTGGGCAGACGCTATCTTAAATTTCTTGTTGCACCCTGAGTTAGTCGCGACAAATGAGCAAGCAATTAAGCAGCAATACACGCCACAATCGTGGTCAAATACCGCCGATAGTATTTTGCAATTCATCGACAATATGGTGAATGCGCGCTTCCCCGAAAAGATCACAATACATCCGGGCTACGATGCTTACAGCGAAGTAGGCTTGCGTGTTGGAAGTACAGTGCAAAGTCAAACCGAAATGGGTCTGTTTTGCGTAGGGCCAAAATGTCATTTGACAGCGGGGCAGTATAGGCTCGATTTATTAGCCAAACAGGAACAAGTAAGCACAGGTGAATTATTAATCAATCTGGTCGCCAAAAAGCGGAAGCTGATATTGTGGCAAGGAACCATAGCGTTTTCTGCGGGAATACACGATCACCCATTTGCAAGCATTGAATTTTCCACCGAACACCCGCTAGATGATGTTGAGTTTTTTTGCTATCTCAATGCGGGTAGTATTTGTTTAGATCAAGTTGTAATTAGCAATAAAAAGAGCGCGACCATCAGCAATTTAGTGGCGACGATACAAAATGAAAATTTGTCGCGTCTGCCGTTAGAGAAACAAATTTTTGTCGACATTTCACAGCTGATACAACTTGATAGCAGAACTGGCATACAACGGGTGGTGCGCAATGTGTTGCTGGAACTGCGCAAGCAGCCTCCCGCGAATTACGCAATAACGCCTGTGTATTGTTTCGTCGATCACAACTATCGGTTCGCATCGGACAGAACTACGAATTTTGATCGGATTGATCAAACCGAGCGTCAGTACGCCCAACTACAAGGAAGAAGGGGTGACATTTTTCTGGGACTAGATTTGCAGCCCACGCTGATCCCGATACACGCCACCTACTACGATGACCTGCGAGCAAATGGTGTCGATACCTATTTTGTGGTGTATGACACTTTAATTTTGCAAATGCCTCAGCATTTCCCTGCTGCCACCTATCCACAATTTACCCAATGGCTGAAAACCGTTTCAAAAGCCAAAGGTTTAATTTGCATATCTAAAACTGTCGCTGACGAAACCAAGGCATGGATAGGTCACACATCACCTGAATTAGTAAACAATCTTGAGGTAAATTGGTTTCATCTAGGAAGTGATCTGGTTAATTCACTTTCTACGAATAGCCTACCTGACTACGCGCCTAGCTTACTCACGCAATTAAACGAAGCCCCCACATTTTTAATGGTGGGTACGGTGGAGCCTAGAAAGGGCCATCAACAGACATTGCGCGCCTTCACTCAGCTATGGCAAGAAGGATGCGACTTGAATTTGGTCTTCGTCGGGCAAGTGGGCTGGATGATGGAGGAATTCGTACAAATAATACGTAATCATCCTGAGATAGAAAAGCATCTATTTTTTTTAGAAGGCGTTAGCGACGAATTTTTAGAACAATTATATGCCGCTAGTGTTTGCCTGATTGCTGCATCTGAAGGCGAAGGTTTCGGGCTGCCATTAATCGAAGCAGCACATCATCGATTAGCAATAATTGCGCGAGACATTCCGGTATTTCGCGAAGTCGCAGGTGATCATGCCCATTATTTTTCTGGCGCTGATGCAGACGCGATTGCCTCCGCTGTAAAAGCTTGGTTGTTATTACACGCGGACGCCAAAGCACCGGACTCGAAAAACATCTCCTACTTGAATTGGGAACAAAGTACCGCTGCCTTACTTCAGCAAATTTTGCCAACGGCGCATTGAAAATTTCGACAGCCCACTTAGGTGGAATGTCGAAATTTTTGGCGCAAGTGCAATACCGGTTTTTCGAAAATCAATTGGGTCAATGCCGACAATATCAAACTACAGCCGATATAGAAGGTCAGTGTACTCAATTCAGTCGGCACACCAACTAAAACCCACTGAATCAAGAAATGATTCAGAAAAACGCCATACGATAAATCGCCTAAGAAATTATCCATCTTTGTCTGCCGGAATTTACCCAATAGCGCGACACAACTGACGCCAAGCGCCAACCCAATTAAGGTTTCCTTATTGTAGAGTAAATGCAGATGCTGAGTTTTCGATAGACCAATAGCGATCGCAATCACTGCAAGAACTACGCAGGCAACAATTTTGAAAGGGGCGTTTGTTCGTGCGCTATTTTGCTGCATAGCATCGAACAAGAACGAGCCCAATAAAAAATAGACCAAAATACCTGGCAATAATCGATAGCCGAAAGTGTCGGTATTTAAGACTCCCCACGCAGCAGCTAAATACACCGCGCTGGCAATAACAAAGGACACGGCGCGAAGGCGAAACATTAATAGCCACGGAATTAGTATGTAAAACTGAATCTCCGCACCCAAAGACCAAGCTGGCGGTAACAAGGTAAATTGATCGCTCTGATTAAACATAAAATAGTTGAGCGGGACGACAAGTAGATTATTCAATAGGTCACCCAAACTTGGGGCATGCTGTAGGAAATTGTTCTTAGCACCGCTAATATAAAACCAGCATAGTGTGATCGCCAGGATCACCAAATATTGAGGGAAAAGGCGTATCGCCCGATCGAGATAAAAAAACTTGACGGTGCCGACACTGTCATAGTGTTTTCGAATCAAGCCAGTCATCACATAACCGGAAATCAAATAGAAGCAAACCACCGCAATGACGCCAGGATTTAATCCGGCGACATTGATGTTGACGTGACTCAAAGCGACCAGTATTGCCAGCAATAATCGAAAACCACCAAACATAGTTACCTACCCATACAAATTTATAGCTGCACTTTTGCTTATGCCTAAGGGATACCTAAGGGATACTTAAGGGATACCTAAGGGACATTATTCGCAGTACGCCCACAAATGACTGAGCGCATTGCTCACTTCATAGATTTATTATTTTTTTGCGATCACCGCGAAATCCTGTGGGCCGTACACGATTTCATTCAAACGCAGTGCGACCTCGGAACTGTCTTGTAACTGCTCTGCATGGCGCGGGTGCAAACGCACTATCTCGGCAACTTTGAAGCCGCGTTGCAACACCGCGAATTCAGCAAAAGCAGGAACGATAGGATGTAAATGCGTAGGGTCGTAATAAAAGGTGCAGGCGCCGACATTCAAGTTTTCCGGATTAGGCGTTTCAAAGATAACGATACCATTTTCACATAGTGCTTCGAATGCCGCGTCGATCATTGCGATCATCGTGGGAAAAGGCAAATGCTCAATAATATGAAAACCAGTGACCACGGCGACGCTCGCTTTTGGCATGGCGCGCAGGTAGGTTATGGCATCGGCACAATGCGCTTCCAGTCCGCGCGAATTACATTTTCGTACCATATCGGTATTCATATCGACACCGACCGCGCTGATACTTTGGGCTTGCAATAATTCCAGCCACTCGCCACGACCACAGCCTATATCTAGCACTCGATTGGTTTGCGTCTCAACAATCGCGCGCTCCACATAAGGTAGGTAGACTTGCAAACGACTCTTGATATCTTCCATAGAGCCGCGAAAACGATCTTCAAACGCCGTATAAAAGCGGTCAAAATCAAAATTGTTCGGCGCGATTGCAGTCGCTTCTGACTTGGTTTGCACTTTTAATAGCCGCAGCTCTTGATCCAGACAGTCGTTTTGGATTTTCAAATTTTGCAATTGGTGACGGACTTCTTGAAGCAGCAAGTGTTGCTGTTCGATGCGGGCATCAAGCTGCCTTTCTAGCTGTACTATCTGAGTTTGCTGATCAAGTGATTGTTGCTCCACGACTTGTAATTGCGCTTTCTGCGCAAAAACCTGAATCCGTGTGCTATACAGACGTACCAAAGCAGCAAGCCAGCCTCGTAAGTTTTGCAGGAATACTGGGGTCATATTATTTATATTTTTTAAAAAGCATTTTTAGAGCACTCTATGACAATTCAAGCTCTAAATTGCGATGACATATTGAAAAAGAATGCGACGTCAGAGGATTGAAAGGCGAAAGTATAGGGGAAAAGCTAAGGAATTGAGCAATCTTGCCTGAATGACTACTTAAGACAAAGTTCTGACAAATTTCATAAAAGCCAAACCGAATTCTACATGTACAATACTCGACTTTTCTGACCAATTACTATTTGGTTAGCACTTCGTATCAGTTTAACTTATCAAAGCAAGCGGCACGATGCTTGATATGGCAAAGAAAGGCAAGAATGTTACTTCAACCCGTAATTCTTTCAGGCGGCTCTGGCACCCGATTGTGGCCACTTTCACGGGAAAAGCATCCAAAACAATTACTATCACTGTTCAATGACGAAACGATGTTGCAGGCAACCGCCTCCCGTGTGCGGGGCTTCGAAGGTGCAACAACCGTCAGCGAAAAATTAATTGTTGTTTGTAATGAAGAATATCGTTTCATCACCGCCGAGCAATTACGCAATGTGGGTTATGACAACTGCACGCTCTTGCTAGAACCTATCGGCCGCAATACTGCACCTGCAGTCACCTTAGCGGCAATCAGCGCGACGCAGACGCAAGATGATTGCGTACTGTTAATCATGCCAGCAGATCACAATATCGCTGACAATCAAAAATTTCACGACGCTGTGCGCCTAGGCTTGCCGCAAGCGATCAAAGGGGCGATGGTGACGTTTGGCATACGCCCGGATCGTCCAGAAACGGGCTATGGTTATATCCAGGTTGGCGCAGAGCTTGATGGTAGCGGCACATTAGCACTAACTAGTTTTGTCGAAAAGCCGTCTTTAGAAGTTGCACTAACGTATCTGGCAGATCAGCAACATGTCTGGAATAGCGGCATCTTTATGATGCGAGCCAGTGTTTGGTTGCGTGCGATTGAGCATTTCAACCCGGCCATGGCCGAAGCATGTCGTAACTCAATTGCTAATGCTAAAACCGACTGTGACTTCGTTCGTTTGAGCAAAGAGGATTTTGCTTGCTGCCCTTCCGATTCGATTGATTACGCCGTCATGGAAAAGCTGGCCAGCGCGCCGTCTTTAAATATTCCTGCATGTGTAGTGCCGTTTGATGCAGGTTGGTCAGATGTAGGCGCATGGGATGCTGTCTGGCAAGTGTCAGATAAAGATGCGGATGGCAATTCTTTGCGTGGCGACGTCTTAGTCGAAGATTCTCGCAATTGTTTATTGATTTCCGATAATCGCTTACTCGCCTGTTTAGGACTAGATGATGTAATCGTGATCGAAACGCCCGATGCCGTATTGGTGACCAACAAAGAAAATACCGTCAATATCAAACGTATCATTACTCGCTTAAAAGATGAGAATTATGCGCAGACTGATAATCACAGAAAAGTCTATCGTCCATGGGGACATTATGATTCAGTCGATAGCGGGAAGAATTTTCAGGTAAAGCGTATTGTGGTAAAACCAGGGGCGAGCCTCTCCATGCAAATGCATCATCATCGGGCGGAGCATTGGATCGTGGTATCTGGCATTGCCAAAGTCACGCGTGGCGAGGATACGATGACTTTAATTGCGAACGAATCGACTTATATTCCCTTAGGCGTCAAACACCGCTTAGAAAATCCGGGCGAGATAGATCTGGAAGTAATAGAAGTACAATCAGGTTCGTACCTTGGTGAAGATGACATTGTGCGTTTCGGTGATATTTATGGTCGTATTGAAGTGGGTTCTTAAATTGAAATGGCAACGATAGTTAATCGTTACATTGATAGCTATATCGGCAAAGCTCCAACAAAATCTATACAACACTTACAGAATTCAAGAGCAGAAAATTGAAGCAACTCCTCCTGTCGTTGTGGCGTTTCCGACACTTTATGCTGTCTTCAATCAAGGCGGAATTTCGTGGTCGTTTTGCGCGCAGTAAACTAGGTGCCGTGTGGATGATTCTAAATCCTCTGGCCCAAGCTACCATTTTCGCGATTGTCTTATCCGAAGTGCTGGCGGCGAAGTTGCCACATGTTGAGAGTAAATCGGCGTACGCCATTTACCTAATGGCTGGCACTGCTGCTTGGGGCTTATTTGCCGAGATCGTTAATCGATGCACGACCGTATTTATTGATTATTCCAATACACTCAAGAAGATTGCTTTCCCGCGCCTTTGCTTGCCTTTAATTATTGGTGGCAGCGCTTTATTAAATCATTTACTGCTGCTACTGGCGATTCTGGTCGTCTTTCTGTTCTTCGGTCACCCACCTAACTTGGCATGGTTAGTTTTACCTTTGGGTATGCTACTGATTGTTTTGTTTGCATTCGGCCTTGGGATTATTCTGGGTTTACTGAATGTGTTTTCGCGCGACGTCGGCCAAGTATTCACGATTGTTCTGCAGCTCTGGTTTTGGTTAACGCCGGTAGTGTATACCGTGGAGAGTTTGCCGGAACGCTTCGCCTTCATTCACCGTATTAATCCTATGTCTAGCTTGGTCAAAATCTATCAAGACGCTTTGCTGCTGGGTCGTTTTCCTCATTGGGAAAACCTCGTGTTTCCATTGATCGCTGCCGTCGGTCTGTTTGGCTTTTCTTTCTGGATATTTCGACGCGCTAGTGCCGATTTGGTGGATGCATTATGAGTGAGAATAAGAACATCGTATTGCAGGTATCGGGTGTCGGAAAATGCTATCCCAAATTTCGTGGCAATTTTTCTCGGCTGCTTAGTTGGATTGGTTTACAGGTTAAACCCGTCTCTGAATATTGGGCGAATAAAGATATCAACTTTTCTGTCACAACTGGACAGGCGATCGCGATTATTGGACAAAATGGTGCAGGTAAAAGCACGCTGCTGAAAATGATTACTGGCACGGTACGCCCGACTTTAGGACAGATTGCCGTGAATGGCAGAGTCAGCGCTATGCTGGAACTGGGGCTTGGCTTTAACCCTGAGTTTACCGGTAGGCAAAACGCCTATATGGCAGGCGGCTTGATGGGTTTAAGCAATGCTGAACTAGATTCGCTCATGCCAGAGATCGAAGCATTTGCCGAAATTGGTGATTTTTTTGATCAAGCATTGCGCGTGTATTCTAGCGGCATGCAGGCTCGCCTCGCGTTTGCGGTTGCCACTGCGGTACGTCCTGACATTTTAATCGTGGATGAGATTCTGTCAGTGGGCGATAGCTATTTCCAACATCGTAGCTTCGAGCGTATCAGGCAGTTTAAAGAACAAGGCACTTCCATTATTCTGGTCACGCATGGCATGGCGGATGTGCGGTCTTTGTGTGATCACGTCATCTTGATAGAAAAAGGCCGCATTTTGAAACAAGGTGCGCCCGATGAGATCGTCGACTTCTACAACGCGCTGATCGCAAAAAAAGAAAATGAGAAAGTGGCGATAGAACAAAAACGTGATGACCAAGGCTGGTTAAAAACGCGCTCTGGAACTGGTGCTGCGGTTGTCAAAAAACTGGTTTTGCAAGATCAAACTAGCTTACAGGAATTGGCGGCGGCGCAGGTAGGCCAAAAAGTACAATTATGCTGCGAAGTTGAAATCCATGACGACATCTCTGAGCTGGTACTTGGCGTGATGTTACGTGACAAACAAGGTAGCATAATTTGGGGTAGCAATACTTGGCATACCAAATTGGTACAAACCGATTTAGGCAAAGGTGATCGGCTCACGTACACGTTGCCATTTGATTGCAACTTGGGACCTGGCTCTTATTCTGTCACAACGGCGCTAACACGTGGTCAATCACACCTCGATCAAAATTTCGAATGGTCTGACAATTTATTGGTGTTTGATGTGATCAATGTCGATCAACCGATGTTTATTGGCAGCCATTGGTTCGACACCACATTCACGGTGAAGCACAACAAAGCAACGACCTAAGATTGGCGCTGCTCAAGTATTTGCTGATACAGGCGCTGATAGTTCTTGGCCATACGTTCCGCAGTAAACATACTTCCATAACGAAGCGCGGCCTTGATTCCCATTGCACCCGCTTGTTCAGGATGCGCTAACAAATGCAGCATCGCCTGCCGTAAGGCGGCGGGATCGCTTGCAGGAACCACTATGCCTGTTTCTTGGTCAAGATTAACATAAGACGTGCCCGTGCCGATCTCGCAAGAGATCATCGGCTTACCAAACATCGCGGCTTCCAACAAAGTTATGCCGAATGCTTCTGAGCGCAGATGCGATGGGAACACCAAGGCGTAACAAAGCTGCAATAAAGCCACTTTATCCAACTCTGGTAAGGCGCCTAAGAAATGCAAATTGCGCAAACCCAGTTGCTGCGCCTGTTGTTTCAACTCGGCTTCGACGGGACCATCACCCAATATTACGACTGGCATATCGGTACCCGCTACCGCATCTAAGAGCACGTGCAAACCCTTGTAGTAACGCAACATCCCAACAAACAGAAAAAATGGCTTAGGGAAGCGTGTACGCCAGTTTTGCAATTGTATTTCGGACGGCTCTGGATAGATACTTTTGTCCAGACCATAGGTAATGATTTCAGTCTTATTTTGGTACTTTTCCAAAGTGGCGCTGGTCGCTAAGTAATTGGGTGAAGTCGCAACGATTCTATCAACCCGATTTAAAAAGCGACTCTTCAAAGGCTGAAACAGTTTCAGCACTTACTTCTGACGCACAATATCGGACTGATAAGTGACCACGCTAGGTTTTTTT
>CAUPNA010000002.1:0-89157 GCA_963512475.1 uncultured Undibacterium sp. | reverse complement strand
TCTTATTTAGCGCAATCGCACAGTCGTAGCTCTTAACCGCTTCAGCATAGTGTTGCGTTGCTTGCAAAGCGACCCCCAAATGCGAATGTGCTATCGCCTGCCTGGCGTTGGCGTGAGTCGCGGCGCGCAAATGGTCGATCGCGAGCACCAGCTTACCTTGACGAAGGTACACGGTGCCCAACCAGGTCAAGGCCTCGGCATGTTTCGGGTCTTCAATGAGTATGCGCTGATAAAGTTGCGTTGCCAGCTCAAGTTGGTTGGCTTGATACGCTGCTTGCGCTTCTTGGAACAATCGTGGGAGATGCAAACTCGGTTTGGTAGAGTGCCCGATTTTGGCGTGCTTAGTTGACCGTCTAACCATCCAAAATCTCCCATCAAGCTAGTAATCGCCAATGGAATATTAACACGAAAGGAAAAGTGTTCTGTCGCACTAACTAAATTTTGCTGTTTTTGAATACGACGGGTAGCAAAAATAACCGTAATCAACAATGTATATAGTGGTAAATTTCCGTTTGTTTTACTTAGCGCGACAGAACCAAGTCACTTTGGTCTTGTCCTGCTTTTTTGAGAATGTAAATCTGGTATCGTTCGTCTTGGGATAGGTGTGTGTATGTCATCTCGGGCAACTTTGACTTGGAGGTCTGGCAGTTCGGATGCTACTGCATCTTCCGACCCATTCCAATTATTCTTCTGTTGCACTTCGAATTTGAACTCGCGAAATTAGTCAAATCTGCATATGACTTGTTAAAGGCGTGTTAAACATAGACAGTTATTTAATAGCCGTTTTTCTGACATGAGAACAGAAAAGGAAATACACCAGCTATAGCGATAAAAACAAAAATATCAATAAAAAAGCAAGTCACATTCGGTTTTTAGTACACAGGTAAGAACACAAAATCAAATGAATTAATCAAGAGCCACTATAAACAGTGGCTTTGCTGGCTGTCCCTAGCTTCTGCAGAGGTCAATAAAAAAGTCTCAGTGCGGTCTATCGATGGCACTGAGCGTCTTCCGCACATCTTCGACCAATCGTTTGCGACTACTTCGTGGATATTCCAAAGGCGAAAAAGGCATCGCGCTGTAAGCATACTCATCGATGAGTTTCTTCAAAGCTGCCAGATCCTCGCCTTGGTAGTCGGCGCGCTTTCCATTGTCACTGATAGCACTCAGTTTTTCTTGCAAAATTTCTTTGTGCACGATGTTAGTGATGCTGTCAGGCGTGGCTACGCACAGGCTGAAAACGCCATTGAGGAAGTGCTGCCAATTGCTGTTGACTCGCTGTTCTATTCCGACCGCAATTGCTGCGCCAGTCTCATCAAAACAATCTCGCAGGCGATAGGTGTTTTTGTTTTCGATTGCTAAAGCTCGCGCGAACTCTTCGGTAAATTGTTTTCTTATGATCTTTCGAGTCTCGTCAGTACCAAATTTTTGTAAAGTGTTGAAAGCATATTTTGTCCATACAGATGCCGATGGATGAAAGTAAGTTCCTGCTTTCAGTTCCTCTGCGGAATTCGGATCGAGAAGCTCGCCAAAGACCACGGACCTGCAACGATGCGCATCACTGACCAGGTAGGACGGTGCGGGAATAAGTTCGGCCACAACGAGCTCTTCGATATCTTGCTGGCGGAGTCCGCAGTATTCCGCAAATTGAGTTTGGTCGAGGTAATGCTGGCCGAGGTAGTCTTGGGTTGAATTCATATCGAGCCTTATGGATGTGCCGCGCGACTATCGCTTGGTGCTTGCTCGCGTTCTGTGAGACCGTAATCACGCATAACCGCAGCAATGCGAATCCGGTAGTCGCTGAAAATGGTTTGACGACCTTGGCTCTGAGCTGCACGATGTTCCTCGGTATTGCGCCATTGAGCTACGGCCGTTTCGTCACGCCAGAACGAGAGTGATAAGAGCTTGCTGGGATCACTTAAACTTTGAAATCGTTCTATAGAAATGAAACCATCCATCGCTACCAGTTGAGACTTTAATTCTGCAGCGATATCCAGATAGGTTTGCTCGTGGGTGGCATGTGGCTGTACTTCAAAAATCACGGCGATCATGGCATATCCTTATGAAGAAAATCGGGCAAGCGTCCATTTGCCGATGGTCGATATATCCAGTCTAAATGATTCAAGGCGTGAACATCTGTTTGCTTGTTTGAACGATGTGCTAAGGACGTCAAAATGTGATGCAGTCCGGCGCTAGCGATTCGAACGGCCATAGCCTCTCCAGGACAAGCATGTCGGCCATGACTGAAACTTACAGAGCTTCTGTTATTGCGATTCAAGACTAATTTTGCTGCATCGGTATTTCCCGCCGGATCTCGATTTGCCGCAGCCAACATCAATAAAATACAGTCACCGGATTGCAGTGAGACACCGTAGAATTCACAGTCGCTCTTTGCGAAGCGACGTGTAATTTGTACTGGCGCATCGAACCGAGCAACTTCGTCGATTAGCTGCGGTAATTTTCTAAGATCATAATGAAGTTCGGTGTGGAGCGCAGGATCAGTATGTAGCGCAATTAAGGCATTCCCGATCAAGCCAATACTGGCCTCATAACTTTGTGAAAGCAGACCAACCAAATTCGCGAGGAGGGTAGAGCCAGAATTCCAGCCTATGACCTTTGCTTCGGCTTGTAGCTGACTTAAAAAACTATCAGGATCGTTGCCCGCACTTGCTAGCAAATTTTGAAATGAGCTCATTAGTGATGCAGCTGATCTACTCGCTTCCTCTAGTTGCTCATGCGTACTGATAGGCGAAAAACATTGAACAAATTCATCGATCCAAAGGCAGATTTTGTCAAGTTCGGAATTCGAAAAACCGCAAAGCCTAGCGATGACGGAAACGGCAAGGCGGCTGATCCAGGCATTCAGTTCGTCGGTATTGTTGATATCGTAGCGCCGTGATAAATCTTCGATTACCTCGGCGATGACCGAGTCGAGTCGCCGAAGGTCTAGTTGGTTTAAGCTTGTTTGCAATACTTGTTTCCCCACGTGATGTTTGTCACCCTCATTCATGCGTATCAGCAGTGAAAACAGCTCGCCAGCACTACTGCCAGCAATCGGCGGTGGTACTTGCGCACTAAGGGGGCGAACTAAAAAATGGGATGAGGATAAAATCTCTTGTACGACGTCGAACTGCGCCGCGACCCAACATTGTGTGCCTTGATCAAAGCGCATTTTTTCTTGGGCTACGTGCCATTGATATGCCGGATAGGGATCTGGGTGCGAGGGTAATGCTAAAACAGGGATAGATGACATCGGAGTTCTTTGGAGTAAAGTAGGCGATCAGTGTAGACCTTGTTTGTCTTCAACAATTCGCTTACCATCAAACTATGTCTGCAGATGATATCAATATTCAATTAGCCAAAATCGCCGCCGCGATTGCCGAGCCAGCACGTGCCACGATGTTGTGCGCCTTGATGGATGGTCGCGCACGTACCAGTACGGAGCTGGCGATGCTGGCGGAGATTAGTCCGTCAACTGCTAGTGTCCATTTGGGAAAATTGCGGGATCAGAGTCTGGTGCAAGTGCTGGCACAGGGTAAGCATCGCTACTATCAATTGGCCAGCGGACAGGTAGCCGTCGCCTTGGAATCCTTGATGGCCATCGCTGGTCGTATGCTGCCCAATTTTACGCCATCAACACCAGAGCGCCTGCGTCAAGCGCGTACTTGCTACGACCATATGGCGGGTGAGTATGCAGTGGCGATACACGACTATTTATTGCAGAATACCTATTTGATAGCGCAACAAGATCCTACGGCTTATGAACTAAGCGCCGATGGTGAACAATTATTTATCTCTATGGGTATCGAGCTCGAAGCAATGAAAAAAGGGCGACGACGTTTTGCTTGCGCGTGCGTTGACTGGAGCGAACGTCGTCCACATGTAGGCGGGGCAGTTGGCGCTGCTTTACTCAGGCATTTCGTGCAACATGTTTGGGTGGAAACCGATCTAGATAGTCGCGCTTTGCGGCTAACGCCGAAAGGCCAACGCCAGTTCGCCAAGTATTTTGGATTGTTTTCGACCTAATTGTATGTTCGGTTTTACCCAAGTTGCGATTACTTTTTCAATCAATTAGCCCAGCTCTGCAGCGTTTCATATACCAACCGGCTAGGTACACAATCCTCGGGAAAATGTGCCATAAAGTCGGCGCGCATTGCGCTTGCAAATTCATTTATATAGCGTTCGTAGTTGGCGGTGCTGCTCGCCTGATAACAGGTACGATAATGACTAGGATTTACTTTGTCGAAGCGAATTTCTTCAAAGCATTTGGTCGCCAAGATTTCAGGAATATGTTTTTCACGCATATATCGTTCAAATTGTTCACTTAAATCGATACGGATATTCACGCTAACTTCGTAGAGGATCATGACTTACTTTCTATGGATTTCTGTAGAGGCTATTAAACTTCCCAATTAGAATTAATGAGTCTACTCATCATCTTCTTCCGCACCAGCTGAGGGGTCTCGTCTTTCCTTGTCTAATTTTTCTTTTAGTTGCTCAGCTTCTTTGCTGAATTCATCGATACTGATGTCCTTACTCAATCGCAAACTAGGTGAAAACAAGTCACCCATATACAGGTCATCACCGAAGCTGCCCGTGTTTTTATATTTAGACATTAACACCGTACCAGAGGCGAGTGCTGCACAGAACATAACCGCCCACAATTTACGGCGAGAAGCCCGCGTGCTGATAGTCACCAGATGAAAGTAAATCATAAAGCCCATGCACAATATCTGTGTATGACTGCGGTAGCGTGGCAACACTTCCCAAGAAAAAATGAAGCCAGCGAGTGTCGCAACGATCGCGCACACTTGCATCGCTAAGATGCCACTAGCGGCAATAAAGAGATGCCGTCCAAAACGCGGATGGCGTGCAAACAGACGATTTGCACCAGCCCACAAGCCGCTCCAGACCAGCGCGAACAGCAACATACCTATCGTGTATTGGGCATAGACCGTAAAGCTAAATGCGTCCGACTGAGACATCCACTTTGTGACTACAGACTGGAAGACTATCAACAAAAAAGCCGCAAGCGCAGGGCGCCAACCTTCCCAACGATAATTGTTGGCGTCGAGTACTTCAGGTTCGACCACAAAGTGGCGATCACGTACCCGGATAAAGGTTTGCCCTAAGCGTATTACTCGATTGCCATCCAGTTCTAGTGTGCTGTGACGGCGATTTTGATAGGTGAGTCCGTTCTTGCTATCCAGATCTCGAATTTGCAAATTGCCCTGTTCGTTTAATTCTATCTGCGCATGATGTGCCGCGGTGTGCGGGTCGTCAAGAATGCAATCATTGTCATACGCTCGACCTATACGTATCGGCAAACTATCAAACACTTGTCGGTGCTCAAGCTCACCACTACGCGATAAGAGTTCCAGAAAATAGCGGGCGCTCATTTTTTGCTCCCGTTCGATGCTTTAACAGAGTTCGCCGTCGCGGGTGACGTATTAGAAATGATGGCTGACTTTCTGCCTATCATTTGTAAAAACTGGCGGGTCAGGCGCAATCCATTGTCATACGAAACGCCTTTGGCGCTTAAGAGACTTTGCAGTACTTCTTTTTCTTGATCCATGCTGTAAGTGATAAGGCGGAAGTCGTAGATGCCTGCAAATTTGCGGTAGGCGCGGACACAAATCACTGCGCGCATTGATAGTTGAGAGAGCTGCTCATTTTTAATGAATTCCTCTGTGCAGGCGGGGCCGGTGAGATTGCTTTGCTTATTTCCTGCATAGATTTGATTCTTAAATTTGTCACTCATGGCGATGGAAAAACGTAGTGCATCTAGGCTTTTACTCTTGGAAAAGCTATGCGAAATCGCGACGTGTCCCGTTTGTAATTTGCCGGAGACGTAGATAGAAGACTCCATGTTGCAGCTGATTTTGTCTTCAGTATAGGTCGCTTGCTCTTTGGTATTTGAGCTGCCCCAACAGCGCATCTGCTCGGATTCGCGTACGGGCACCAAATAGGGACCGAGTTCTTTGCTATTTAATGGGTGCTCAAGTAATTTGTCCAGCATCAGATTTTGATGCACGATCAATTGCCGTCCGACTTCTTCATTAAAATTACTGGGTATGGATTTTTGTTGTTTTACTTTGTTGAGTAATTCCACCACGAAGCGCGCTGGCACCAGAAAACTAACCAGTTCACCATCAGTCCGTTTTGCCACATTCACCCCAGCTAACGCGCCGGAAGGCGTCACATTCGGGCCACCGCTCATGCCCGAGTTGATCGAGCCAGTGAACAAGAGCTGGTCATAAAATGCCCGTCCTATAATGCCGTTATACGCACCTTCGGAGATCGCGAAACCTAAATCTAAGGGATTACCTAATGAATATAAATATTGACCCTGATTCAGTTTCGGTAATTGCGCACTGTCTTCTGGGATTTGGAAAAAGCCTGTACCACGGCGACTGATGCGAACCACCGCCAGATCATGTAGTACGTCTACTGCCAATAATTCTACGGTGCCGCGTTGATCATTGGTGTCGACAAATTCGCCGACATAGACTTCAGGTTCCAACGCGATTTGTGAAACCACGTGGTAATTGGTCACGACCAGATCGCTTTGACCTACCATAAAGCCCGAGCCAACCGAAGATTGCGTACGTCCGTTCTTCACCAGAACCCGAATTTGCAAAAGGTCGTTCTTGGCGGCGCTATATAATTTTTGCGCGGCGGAAGAGGCCTGCTTATTACTGTTGCTAGCGCTATCCTCGTCGGCCTTTTCCTGCGCCTGTGCGGAATGGAGCAGAAAGGATAAACAAACAGCTGTAGAGACAAGAGCAGAAGTCAACAATCGAAAATTCATACGGAATGTCTTTGGAAGTGAAAGTAGGGGCGATTGGTCATAGCATGATCATAGCTCAATCATAGCTCAATCTTAGCGCAGTCGCGTCGTGCGCGCAGCGAACATTACGAATTGCTGTTCGTCTCAAACGATTTGAGCTTTTACTCATCTACATCGGGAGGCGTCAGTAGGAAGTGATGTTCGGTAGCATCACCCTCTATTAAGGCATTCAAGCCTTCAATCGGAATCGGTTTGGAGTACAGGTAACCTTGGAAGGTCAGGCAATTATGTTCGATCAAGAAGCGTCGTTGTGCAACCGTTTCTACACCTTCTGCAATCACGTCCAGGCCTAGGTTCAAACCTAGAGAAATAATCGCACGTACAATCGTCGCATCGCTTTCATCGTCACTCAAGTCACGTACAAAAGACTGGTCTATTTTTAATTGATTTAGCGGTAGTTTTTGCAGGTAGGCCAGTGATGAATAACCAGTACCAAAATCATCCATAGAGAATGCGATACCGAGCTTTTTCAGTTGCTGCATTTTCTCGGTCGTCGCATCGACGTTATCGAGGATGGTGCTTTCGGTTAGCTCGATTTTGAGACGGGTCGCATCGATATTATGTAGGCGTACGATTTCGGTGACGGTTTCGACAAAATTCGATTGCTGGAATTGTTTGGCACTGACGTTGACCGCCAGACTCAGATGCGCAGTTTTAGGATTGCGCGCCCATTTTTTTAGTTGGTTACAAGCAGTCTCTAAGACCCAAGTACCAATCGGAACGATCAAACCAGTCTGTTCTGCGATGGGGATAAATTCCAGCGGCGAGATAAAACCACGATCAGGATGTATCCAGCGCAGTAGGGCTTCGGCACCGACCACATTGCCATCCGCATCAACTTGTATTTGGTAATACAGTTGAAACTGTTCTAGGGCCAAGGCCACTCGCAGGTTTGATTCCAGCATCATTTTGACGACTAAGACGGCCTGCATCGCTGGATCAAAAAAGCGCACGGCATTGCGTCCCGAGGTTTTTGCCTCGTACATGGCGGTATCGGCACGTTTAAATAAATCTTTGACCGTGGTATCGCCACCTTGAAATAGACACACACCGATACTGCCTGCACCGTGGTGGATAAAATCAGTAATTTGATATGGTTCGTTGAGTAACAAACGAATTTTTTCAGCGATACGATCGGCTTGGCGTGCTGCTTCGTCGCGATCAGGATTGAGCGCTTGCAACACCACGACAAATTCATCACCACCCAGACGTGCCACGGTATCGCTCTCGCGGACGCAAGTTTGTAATCGTTGTGCTGCCTCGATCAGTAGTAAATCACCCGCATCATGGCCACGAGTATCGTTTAATGTTTTGAAGTTGTCCAAGTCAATAAATAAAATTGCGCTATGGGCATCATCGCGTTGGTTCATCGCAATCAGATGCTGCAATCTATCCATCAGCAAGCGGCGATTGGGCAGGTGCGTTAACGGATCGTAAAACGCCAAATTCAGGATTTCATCTTCATAGCCTTTATGGCGGCTGATGTCGGTGAATGATCCTATGTAATGCGTAATTTGACCGTTTTCACTGACAATGGCAGTCAGCGTGATGAGTTGAGGGTAAATCTCCTGATTCTTTCTTTCCGCCCATAGTTCGCCTTGCCAGTAACGATATTGGTCCAGCGCTTTATAAATGGTGTCAAAGAAGTCGGCATCCTGTTGTTGACTGAGATGACGCGGCAAGACTTCGCCTATCAGTTCTTCAGAGGCGAATCCGGTAATCCTTGAGTAGGCTTGATTGATACGTAATATTTGCCACTGATTGTCTGCGACAAAGATGCCTTCTTGTGATTCAAAGGTAATCGCGGCCACACGTAAATCTTGTTCAGCGTTTTTTCTATCTGTGATGTCGCTGACAAAGCAGTGCCATAGGGTACTACCTTCGGGTTCCAATTCAGGCAGAGCATCGAGATAAAACCAACGCACACCGCCGTCTAGCTTGTGATAGCGAAACTCTATTTGATAGGGGGTCAAATGCTCGGTCGCATAATCATGCTGAGTTAGGAAGCGTTTTTTATCGGCTGTGTCGATACGCTTCACCAAAGGAGATGCATTGTGGCGTATATCTTTCGCCCGTATTTCAAACATGGATTCGACCGCATCACTGACATACAGCACGCTGGTGCTACGATCGGGTTGAATCCGGTATTGCATAATCAGGCCAGGCAGACGTGAGGCAACTTTGCTGATGCGTTCAAAGGCGTCGCGCAATTCGTTACTTGCTGCATTTTTTTCTGCTTGTAGCGCGGTGATCATCAACGCAGTAATCGCTAGGGTTGCCATGTAGAGCCACAGCACGATAGAGCTCTCAGATGCTTCGAGTGACTTGAACGGGCCAAACCCTTGATGCGTTGCTATGGCTGCGAAGGCGGAAGACGCCAATACGGTGATTGAAGTAAATAGTTGTCCTAGGCGTAATGCAGCCCAAATCATGACTGCCATCGACACAAAGGTCAGATGTAATAGACTGTGCCCGGAGAAGAATATCAACCAATGTGTGGTGATAAACAGAACGATGAAAGCGAAATTTTCTTCCGCCGTTTGCTTGAATTTTTTACCTTGCTGCGTTAATGCGAGTAAAAACGGTGCAGCTAAAAATAGTCCGACCGTGTCACCTGCCCACCAACTTAGCCAAGCAAGTTGAGGACTAGAAATGATGCCTGCTTGCCAAAGACTTAAGCTGCCGCAGCTTGCAGAGATACACATTCCGATTGCGCCAGCCAGACAGAAACGGAGGACATCGTCACGGTGCACAAACCCCATAGAAAAGTTCTTTTTGCGTAAATAAAGGGCAACACATACAGGCCCTAAAGTATTGCCGACGCCTATCAACAGCGCAGTGAACATGGGCGTGCCGCTGGAAATGTTGACTAACACTGAGGCAACGAAAATCGCAGGTGCCATTCCCAAACCCGCCTTGAGTAAGGCTGCTAGTGCGATACCGGTCGGTAACCAGATAAGCGTGATATTAGGAGGGATGAAGGGGAAACTAAGACCAAGTTTCCCTGCGACGAAATAGGCGATAAACGTCAACAGCAAACGCATTATCAAGCGCTTCTGACTAGAGCTGTTATAAAAAAGAAAGCTGCGAGAGTCTGACATACCTACGGTTCATTCTGGCGATACAAATTCTTCCATTATGCGTGAAACAATCTAGAAAAACATTCTTTGTGGCAAATTTTAGGAGAAATTTGCACACGCCTTTGATCCTTGTCATTCTAGTGGAGTTCCTGCAGCCAGCTTGCCACATTCAATTGACCAAGTGGCGCGTCTGACGTTTTGGGGCCTTGCCCGCCGATGTGGCAGTTACTTTTTTAGCATCGACTGCAGCTTGCGTCTGCGCCAACACTTCCGGACTTTGTTTATGTTTCGCATCGCCTGCGTAATCTTTACCTATCATGGTTTGTGCCGTCTGCAAATCCATGCCGCGCTCTTGGCATAACCATTTAGTGACCAAATTTGCTAATCGATCTAAGGCGATTTTATGAGTGGCGTCGGTTTGTGCGTAAATCCAGTCCGATAAGTCCATGAAATTTTCAAAAGCCTGAGTGCCTAAGATGACAGGCAGGGTATGTGTGAAACGCCCAGAATTGGCGATCAGATCCCAATAGCGAGCAAAGCGTATCAGTCGTTGCATGGAGGCAAACGGTACGTCCTTGTTGGCTAAAATGGTGTAAGGCGGGTAGGGATCGAAACGCATGGCAAAATCGTCGGTGTGGCGAATGATAGGCGTGCCACGCAGACGTTTCAAAATACCAAATTGAATTTCATGCGGTCCCAAGGCGTGCAATTGATTAAAGCCTTGCGCAAAACTTTCTACAGTCTCACCTGGCAGACCCGCAATCAGATCAACATGCAAATGCGCTTGTGAATGCTGCATCAGCCAGAGGATATTTTCGGCCGCTTTGGCATTATTCTGTTTGCGGCTGATACGCGCTTGTACTTCGGGGTTAAAACTCTGTATCCCGATTTCAAACTGTAGCGTTCCCGCTGGGAATTTTTGTATGCCTTCTTTTAATGCATCAGGTAAATGATCAGGTACAACTTCGAAGTGGGCAAAAACCGGATCGTCAGGGTTTGCCGCCAATTTATCGAGGAAGAATTGCATAATCTTCAAACTGGTTTTGATGTTCAAGTTAAACGTGCGATCGACGAATTTAAACAGGCGTGCCCCGCGCGCATGCAGACTTTCCATTTCTTCGAGAAAGCGATCAATGTCGAAAGGCCAGGCAGTTTTATCTAAAGCGGATAAGCAAAACTCACATTTGAATGGGCAGCCACGCGAGGCCTCCACATACAAAGTTCGATGTTTAATGTCTTGATCGCTATAGTATTCGTAAGGTAAGCGCAACTCATCGAGCGTCGCTTGTACTCCCGCATGCATTTTCATCAGCGGCTTGGGACCGTGCAATATCTGCTGGCACAAAGCCGGAAAGCTGACATCGCCCCAGCCCGTAATCACATAATCCGCCATACCAACGATCGCTTGCTCTTGTGATTCGTAAGACACTTCTGGTCCGCCTAAGACGATGATAATTTCTGGCGCGACACGTTTAATTAGTGCCACTAAGCGTGTGGTTTCTTCCACATTCCAGATGTAGACGCCAAAACCAATGATAAGTTTTTCATCGGCACGTTGCCAAGACAATAAGCGCTCTAATAAGTCCGTGGTCTTAGCGCCAATAACGAATTCTTGTAAATGAGTTTGCTCCTGCAAATCTCCCATATTGGCGTAAAGATAACGTAAGCCTAGGGAAGCGTGGGCGTAACGGGCATTTAAGGTGGACAGCAGAATGGTCATAGCAACAAGAACAGCAAGCGGGAAAGACGCTATTGTACGCTGGACTGACTTGCGTATGCCAAAAGCACCGAAGCAGGTCTCAGCTTGCCTATGTCCGATATCGATGAGTGAGATGGCGAACCCGATGATGAACCCAGTGACGAACTTGGCGATAAAGACGCGGCCATCAACTTTCGCAATCTGATTTTGTAGCTTGATACCTGCGTTTTTGCATTTCGTCGCAAGCCGCTCGCGCTTGCAAAGGCAAATCTCTATAGTTCAATCATCGACAAACGTCGACGAGTTCAAAAAACACTGAATTCAATTTAACTTAAATAGGAAGAACAAAATGAAAACCTCTCTCACTACAAAATCTTTACTCGCAATCGCTTCTTTAGCTGTTGTTATCAGCGCAGCATCAGCGTTTCAAAGTAACAGCGACAAACAAACGCTGAACGCAAATGTGGCGACACAAAAAATGCAAAAAGTCGTCGTTAGCGCAAAACGTATGAGTGCTGAAGAAAAATTATCTTTTGACCTGCAAAATAGCGCCATGCAAACCATCGTGATTAGTGCGAAACGTTTGACCGCAGAACAAAAAATAGCCATGGATGCGCAAGAACGTGCCGAACAAACTATGGCCGCGAAGCCAGTAAGCTCTGCACGTAATACAGCGATCAAAGGCTAATGTTATGAAGCAGAAATTAAGCCAAAAGGTGAAGTAGACGGCGTTGAATCAGCCACACAATCAGTAATCAAATTCAAGTGACTTCACCTTCGTTTCGCTTATAAATCAAAGTCTTTTCTGTTGTTCTAAATTACCGAGAAGTTTTTGATTTGTATTCGAAAAAATGAAAATGGAGATCAAGCCGTAAGGTTGAGTAGCGATCAAATTAGCGGAAAATCAGACCTCCAACTCGGCGCCATAATAGCGATGTCGCCCGTGCTCTTTTGCCTTATATAACTGGGTGTCAGCCAGGCTAATCAAACTCATCGCACTACCATTTATATGTGCCGGCTTGCAGCCTATACCTAAGCTCACCGTGACGTAGGGCGCGACAGAAGACTGTGCATGTTCGATTTGTAACCCATTAATTTCGTGTCGAATGGCTTCTGCTAAACGCATTGCACCAGCGAAGTCGGTATCCGGTAACAAGCAAACAAATTCTTCACCACCATACCGCGCTACCTGGTCGCCCGGCCGCATCAAACTATTTTTCAAGGTGCTGGCGACGCGACGCAAGCAATCGTCACCGGCTTGATGACCATAGTGGTCATTAAACCGTTTAAAAAAATCGACATCCAACATAACTAGGCTTAGTGGCGTTTGGTTGCGAATTGCGCGTCCCATTTCTGCATTCACACGTTCATCGAAAAAGCGTCGATTATGAACACCTGTCAGACCATCGAGATAGGCCCAGCTACGCAATAAGTCTGATTGGGCTTTGAGCATGAGATGAGTTCTGACCCTTGCCTTCACGATACGTGGATTGATCGGTTTGGAAATGAAATCAACCGCTCCTAAATCGAAGCCCATTTCCTCTGCCGACTCGTCTGTCTGTGCTGTGATAAAAATTACCGGAATGTCGCGGGTGGCCGCGTCTTCTTTTAGCTTTTGGCAAACCTGATAACCGTCGATATCAGGCATGATCAAATCCAGTAACACCAGATCTGGCTGCCGCGCCGCACACAGGGCAAGTGCTTGTGCACCGCTAGTGGCCATAAAGACCTGATAATCACTCGATAAAATTTGATACAGCACTTGAATATTGGCAGGTTGGTCATCGACCACTAACAGGCGTGGTCGAGATTGCACTGGGAACAGCGCATCGTGTGAGGTCGCAACTTGAGTGTTATTACTAGCCATTGGGTACTGCTTCTCGCAATAAAGTCGCGCACAGTTGCTGCGCTAATGTGAAGTCCAGAGCATTGATCGCGTTTGCCAAAGGTATTAGCTTATCATGCAAATCGGCGGCAAATCGATTTTGTAATTCTATGATACTTTCGGTCGCTGCCATATCTGCATTTTCCAGTTGTTCGGCTAAGTTAAGCAGGCTGCGGCGCAACAGCTCTGGGTCGAAAATCTGATGTACTTCTGTTTCTGCGATAGCTTGTTTCGATTCTAGGTGGGGTAGTAAGGTCGATAAGCTTTGCACCAGGGTATTGATTATCTTGCAGGCATTTTGTATTAGCTGCTGTAGTTCATGCTCAGGTATTGTCGAATCTAGCGGTTGTTCAAGTGCCGCTAAAGCAGCTGCATGCGAATTTGCGCCTAAGGTGGCTGTTAAACCTTTAATGGTGTGCAGTTGACGCAAGACTGCCTTGCTCTCATTCGCCGCTGCCTCCCGCAATTGCTGCGGAGCCAATGCCAGATCATTCAAAAACATACTGAGCATTCGTAGATATAGATCTTGCTTACCGCCCAAACGATTTAAGGCCGACACAATATCGATATCTAATGAGCTGGCAATGTTAATGATAGTCGTGTCCGGTGCGTTGGAATGAGCAACATGATGTTCCAGAAATGCGCTTGATTGTTTGGTGTAACGTAAAATAACCTGAATCAGATTGTGTAAGTCAAATGGTTTGCCAATATGGTCGTTTAAGCCCGCTGCCAGACAGGCTGCTTTGTCGGTTGCCATAACGTTTGCTGACATGGCAATAATGGGTAATTGCTTGCGCCCTAATTCATGGCGTATTTTTTTCGTAGCGGTATATCCATCCATCACCGGCATCTGTAGATCCATCAAGACGATATCAAATGGACTTCTTTCGTTAGAAATCAACTCCACTGCCTCCATTCCATGACTGGCAATTTGAACCCGCGCTCCTTCGCCACGTAATAATTCATAAGCGACTTGCTGATTGTTGACATTGTCTTCCACCAGCAGTATCCGGATATCTTGTAAGCGATGAGTAGTGCTTACTAATGGGTTGTTTTGGACACCTGAGATCAGGCTGGCACCCCTTTCGATCTGGGTATTAATATGGGCTAGTAATCTATTTTTTGTGAGTGGCTTGCTGAGTATCGCATTAAATAATAATTGTTCTTTGGGGGCGACTTTTTGTAATAATTCACGTTCGTTCTCTCGCATTAAGAGAAACAGTGACTGACCCGTTTGGTCTGCCAAACCGCGCATAGTCCAGATATATCCCCAGCCGTCAACTTCGACGATATCCCAATCAACCAAGATCGCCTGGTGCAATACTTTACTGGTTTGCATGGTCAATAATGCAGCCATACTGCTATCGACAAATTCTGCCTCGAAATGGAGTTCTTGGCAGGCCGCTTTGATATTTTCACGCACAAAAATATTGGCTTCAACGACTAACAAGCGAGTCGATAATTGTTTCTCAAGTAGTTGCTCGTTATGCATAACTAAAGCCGAGGCCACAGGTAACTGAATATCGAAGGAAAAGCAGGCACCTTGGCCTAACTCGCTCTGTAAGGACAGCCTGCCGCCCATCATCGAAACCAGACCTTGACTAATCGCAATGCCTAAACCGGACCCGCCGAAGCGACGTGTGATGGAGCTCTCGGCCTGGGTAAAACCTGTGAAAATCTTTTCATGGTTTTCCGGCGCGATACCGATGCCTGTATCTATTACAGAGAAATGTAAATCCACCGAATTGGCATCTTGCTGCGTCGCTTTGATTGCAATAACCACTTGACCTTGCTCAGTAAATTTCACCGCATTGCTACCGAGATTCGTCAAAATTTGCCGCAAACGCATAGCATCACCAATTAATAAATTGGGAATGCTGCGGTCAATATCAAACAGTATATCAACGGCCTTATCTCCCACCGTGATCGCCAGTAAGTCAGACAATTCGCTCAGTAATTGGTCGAGCCTGAAGGGATGAGGAGCCAGACTCATTTTGCCTGCTTCGACTTTGGAAATATCTAAAATATCATTCAATAAATTGAGTAAAGAGCGTGCAGCCCCTTCGGTTTTGCTGGCATAGTCATTTTGTTGCGGCGATAGCGTGGTCTTACGCAATAAACTGAGCATACCCAAAATCGCATTCATCGGTGTACGAATTTCGTGGCTCATGTTAGCTAGGAAGGCTGACTTGGCCTGATTCGCGTCATCGGCCGCCTGTTTGGCTTTGCGTAACGCTTCTTCTGCTTGATACTGCAAGGTAATGTCGCGATTAATACCGGTAATCAAAATAGGAATTCCACTGGCATCGCGTTCTACACCACCCGCTGCTTGTATATATCGAATGCCATCGGTTTTACTGAGAATGCGAAAAATAGGCGCGTAAGATTCATTATCCTTTAGTGAAGCTTGCAAACGGCGTTCTGTTTCTGCGATGTCATCCGGATGTACCCTGGTGCGCCAGTAGGCGTAGCTTAGTTTTCCATTTCTAAGCTCTGCGGGAACTTCGTAAATATCATACATACGCTCATTGAAAGCGATCTCATTGGTCGTGACATCCCAGCTCCAGATACCGAGTTCAGCGACTTCGGCCGCTTTGGTCAGCTGGTCACGGACTGTGAGTAATAGTTTGGTACTACGTTGTAGTTCCGCCTCCGCGTTTTTTCTCTCAGTAATATCCATTTGAGTACCAGAGACCCATTCTGGCTTACCAAGTGGAGTAAAGGACGAGATCCGACCTCGGGTCAATACCCAGATCCAGTGACCTTCTTTGTGCCTTAGGCGTGTTTCACATTCGTAGTAGGAGAGATCATGTTCAAAGTGTCTCGCCATAAAAGCTTTCGCTTTGGGCAGATCATCCGGGTGTGTTAATCCGTCCCAGGTCGTAACATTGAGTGGGACCAATTCATTGAGTTCATAACCGATTTGGTCTGCCCATCTCTCGTTCAGGCGCATTTCACCCGTTTCTACATTCCACTCCCAAGTGCCGACGTTGGTACCTTCAATGATATGTGCCAAAGCACTACGCTGACTGGCAAGGCGGCTAGCGGCTTTTTTACTGGCCGTAATATCAGTCCGAATCGAGATGTATTTTTCGATCTCGCCCTGCGCATTCTTGAAAGGCGCGATAAAAGTATCAACCCAATATAAGTTGCCGTTTTTGGCACGATTACAGACCTCGCCACGCCATGGTGTACCAGAAGAGATCGTACGCCACATGGTCGATAAAAAGTCCGGCGATTGAATACCTGTTGCGACGATACGGTGATTTCCTTCCAAAATTTCTTCTTTACTGTAGCCGCTGATACGACAATAGGCTTGGTTGACTTCGATGATGAGCCCTACTTTATCTGCAATCGAAACAATCGCATGCATATTTAATGTGCTAAGTAGCGCATCGCTGTCGCGTAATGCTGCTTGCAATTGTTGAGCGGCTTTTTTTTCTTCAGTGATATCGGTGCGAATGGCAATATATTTTTCGATGACGCCTTGATTATTTTTAAAAGGTGCAATGAAAGTATTGACCCAAAATAGCGAGCCATCCTTGGCCTGGTTACAGACATCTCCGCGCCAAGGCGTACCTTGGGAAATACTCTGCCACATATCCGTCCAGAACTGACTAGGCTGTTCGTTCGAGCGTATCAGTCTATGGGTTTGCCCTATGAGTTCGTCACGCTGATAGCCACTTATTCGGCAAAATGCCTCATTCACATCAATGATAGAGCCACTCGCATCGGTGACAGAGACGATGGCGTGCATATTCAAGGTGCTAAGCAGCGCTTCATTATCGCGTAAGGCGATGTCTAATTTTTTTTGAGTTTGGTCGCCCCAACTCAGCTCAATACGGAGCAAGGTGGCCACTAGACTGCAAATCACGCTTACCGCGATAAAGAACAAAATGGGCAGCGTGCGGTTCATACCCGCTTCAAAATTAGCGGTGCTGCGTATGCTTAATTTGAAAATGTGTCGGTGAACTTCGATTTCACGGCGTCTTTCAAACATAGCGGTGTGCGACATCGACTCCTTGTCACCCACCTTGTTTGCCGTAAAACTGACTATGTTGCCGTCTGGGTCAGGGACGATATTTTGTAGCTCAAATACCAAGTTGCCATTTTCTACGTCACGCATTTTTGCCAACAAATCGGGCAACATGACGGGCGCATAGACCAGACCAAAAATAGCGGCTTGTCTGTCGCTGGGTGTATTGGTCACTGCATCTTTTTTAAACACAGGGACGAACATCATAATACTGGCTTTTTTCTCCGTCTTTGGCGGGGCATAAATCAGAGGGCTGATTGATGGTTGGCCAGCGTTGATCGCCTCTTCTATTGCGAGGCGGCGACGGGGATCGGAACTAAAATCACTGCCTGGTACAAAATGGCTAGGAAATGGAGATACAAAATATTTGGCAATATAGCGATAGGCGTTGTGCGCGCCCTGAAATTCTTGCAAATTAAATTGCGGATGGATATCTAGTTTTTGTTGTTCTATGTATTTGGATAAATCGGCTTGTGATATTTTTTCGATAAAACCAAAACCACGTACGCCGGGAAATTCTTGTGGCACATTTCTGGTGCGAATTGCTGCCTCAAATTCACTTGCACTCAAATTTTGTTTGATTCCAAACAAACTCTTAGCGCTGTTCACGCCAAACACCGGATCATTAAATCGTTGTTGGATTTCCGCCGTTATGCGATCTGCTTTATTTTGAAACTCGGTTTCTAATTTGTTTTTGAGATTATTGTTCAACCACCAAGTACCGGCAGCCGTAATGCACATACCCAGAATAAAAACCGTGGTGGGTAAGTGTTGTGGAAACAACCATTTTCTATCGCGCCAAAAATTTTTCACAAAAGCTTCCATAAACTTCGCTGAAAATTGAACCTATGCCTCGTATGGTATCGCAACACGTCTTAGCTCAATCAGATTTCTTTACATTTCAAAATTCTAGGTCTTTTTACATGGCAGCCGATCAAATATTTCTTTTGAGAAGCGTCGTTTTACGCCAAAATGCAACATATGCGGGAAAAGTTTAAATAATTATTTGAATAGCCACAGTTTACTACCTCGAACCAAAGTACCTTATGGGTACCTTATTAAAAGATGATAATGAAAAAAAAGTATGATATTTATGGCCTGGGTGCCGCCTTGGTTGATACCGAAATTACCTTGGATGACGCTGACTTAAAGCATATGCAGGTCGATAAAGGTGTAATGACTTTGGTCGATGAGGCGCGCCAAAAAGAATTGATTGCAGCCTTAGATCACCATTTAGTTGCATCAAAACGTGCCAGTGGTGGATCAGCAGCAAATACGATTATTGCTGCTAGCTATTTTGGTTGCCAAAATTTTTACTCTTGCAAAGTTGCAGCTGACGAGAATGGTGCGTTTTATTTAAATGACATGAAGGCGGCAGGCGTAACCACCCCCTCTCACATCACACCTCCCACCGGAACCACGGGCAAATGCTTAGTGATGATTACGCCAGATGCTGAACGTACGATGAACACTTATTTAGGCATCAGTGAACAATTGTCCGTGAATGAAATTGATTTTACAGTGGTACCAGACGCGAACTATGTTTATATTGAAGGTTACCTGGTGACTTCGGTTACAGGCAGAGCGGCAGCTATTAAATTGCGTGAACATGCACAACAGCATGGAACTCAAGTTGCCTTAAGTTTGTCTGACCCAGCGATGGTGCAGTTTTTCCGAGACGGTCTGCTGGAAATGATAGGTGACCAGGTTGACTTGATTTTCTGCAATCGGGATGAGGCTTTGGGATTTATTCAAACCGATGATTTTGAACAAGCCTGTTTGGGTTTGCAGAAGTATGCAAAACGATTCGCGATTACGTGCGGTGCCGACGGTGCCTTTGTATTTGATGGTGAACAACTGATTCAAGTTGCTGCGCCGAAGGTTGAACCTATCGATACGAATGGTGCAGGAGACATGTTTGCTGGTGCTTTCCTATTTGCATTGAGCGAAGCTAACAATTTTGCACAAGCGGCAGGTTTTGCTAATCAAGCTGCCGCTCAGGTCGTTACCCAGTATGGCCCGCGACTGCAGCCGGCACAACACCATGTTTTGAAGGCAGATTTTTTCGGCGCTTAACTTTGCAGGCATCCATTTAGGGACGTGAATTTCAGCGCGTCAATCTTGATGCTGAATTTTGATGCAGACAGGTATAGTTTGTCTGCATCAGAGAGCTTGCGCTAAAGCAGCGTCCAGTCTCGTAGAAGTTGCCACTTCGACCCTAAACCCCCCGTTCACAAAGAACAACCACAGAGTACAACGCCGTCTATGTTTGCTTCATTTTCTAACCGGATGACAGGCTATTTCGCCGCAGTATTGATTGCGTCGTTGGGGATATTGTTTGTCCTTTGGTATTTTGGTTGGAGTGCGCTCGGTCTGGTTGGTGCCAGTCAGCAAAGACTCGATGCCGTGATGCAAATGTTGAGTGTGAAGGTGGACTTGCAACGGGATATGATTTCGCGCGAGTTACAAAAGGCAAGTGGCGATGTTTTGTTGATAGCGGAAAGCGCTGAATTGCAACAAGCCGTGTTGGCTCAACAATCACAGCAGCCATCACCGCAGCGGTCTCAACGAACCTTGCAAGGCATACCGGCGGATTTAACGGCCTCCATGCAAGCAATATTGAAGCGTCAGGAACGCGCCTATCCCCGCCGTTTTAGTCGTTTAATGTTGCTCGATCCTGAGCGTGCGCTCATCCTTGCTAACAGTCAGGGAACTGAGTCACCAAGCACCTTGTTTGATACGGGTTTTATCACCCAGTGCAAGCAAGTATTGGCGCCATGCCGTATCACGAGTTGGATGCGCTCAGATGGCAATCGGGAACTGATCGTCGTACGCGAGATTGATCTTACGAGCTCAGCGCTGCTCGCAGCGTCGACTTCTAATTTGAATCCAAAACTTTTGCGCGAGAAGCAGCCCGCTAAGTTGTGGCTGATTGCCGTGCTCAATTGGGAGCAAATGTTTAGCGCCGACATTGCGTTAGCGACGGGCTTGCATCACCAAAGCGATAGCACTTTACTGTTCGATAGTAGCGCTAATTTATTGATGCACTTTCCTCTCCAGCGGCAAACGAAAAATTCATTGTTAGATGTGACACCCGGGAGCGGTGTTGAGCAAGTCTTACTACAAAAAAATCATGTTGGTGATGAGTTTATTGTCGTATACCGCCAGTTGAGATTGAGCACACAAGCAACTTGGAATTTGGTACATAGCGTGCGTAAAGTAGAAGTTCTGTCTGGTCTGCCTGAGGGCTTAAATGTCCTGCTCATCGCTGGTACCTTAATCACTTTGCTGGCACTGAATTTGATTTATCTTGCCTCGCGGCGCTTGACTCGCCCGCTAGATTTATTGGCGGATGTCGCTAAAAAATTGGGTCATGGTGAATTGGCCGTTCGGGTACCTGAGATGGTGGCGGAGTCACGCGAGATCCGCGTTTTGTCAGAAGCCTTTAATGGCATGGCAGATGCAGTACAAAATGCACAGGAGTTATTAGAAGCCCAAGTCGCACATCGCAGTCAGGCGTTGGCGTGGTCTGAGGCGCGTCACCTGACCTTGTTTAATGCCACCTCCAATGCTGTGATGGTCATGGATGTCGATCGTATGATAGATTGCAATCCCGCTGCTATCAGTCTGTTTGGCGCGCAGGATAAAGAAAATTTACTTCAGTGTAAGCCTTCTGATTTATCCCCTATATGTCAAAAAAATGGGATTAGCTCCGGTAGTCTGGCTCGCGAATATATTTTTCTGGCACGTGATCAAGGACAGCATAGCTTTGAGTGGATGCACCAGCGTCTGGATAATGGTGATTGCTTTGATGCAGAGGTTTTGTTAAATCGTGTCGAACTTGACGGCAAAACGGTGATACAGGCGAGCGTGCGAGACATCTCAGCGCGTAAACGGGTTGAGGATGCCTTGCATGCCAGCGAAGAACGACACAGAACCTTGGTGGAATGGTCGCCAGAAGGGATCAACGTCCATCGTAAAAGTCGCCTGGTTTATGTGAATGCCTCAGCGATACGTATGCTCGGTGCTGAGTCCGCTGATCAATTGATTGGCCGTTCGATCCGGGACATTATGCATCCTGATAGCCATCATTTGACACAAACCCGGATTAAGTCCATGAATGACGTGGGTGGACGCGATCAGAATTTCGAAATGAAATTTATTAAAATCGATGGTAGCGTGATTGATGTGATGGGGCAGGGCGCTTTAATCGATTTTGATGGTGAACCTTCGATTTATGTGGCTTGGCACGATATCACTGCTTCCAAACGCCATGCCGAATCGCAGCGGATAGCCGCAACGGCTTTTGAATCGCAAGAAGGGATGTTTGTGACCGACGCGGCGTGGAATATTTTGCGTACCAATCAATCCTTTAATCAAATCACCGGATTTACCGCAGATGATGTGGTGGGTGCTCCACCCCATTTCTTCAACGAACAATTTAAGAATGAGATGGCTTACTCTGCCATGGAAAGTAGTATTCGCGAACGTGGTTCCTGGCAAGGCGAAGTGTTGGATCAGCGAAAGAACGGCGATATGTTCCCAGCGTGGATCAATATCTCTAGCGTCACCGATGAGCAAGGCGTCATTACCCATTATGTAGGTACTTTTAACGACATCACGCTGCGTAAATCGGCTGAAGATGAAATCCGGAATTTGGCATTTTATGATCCGCTGACGCAACTGCCAAATCGTCGCTTGCTGATGGATAGACTGGAACAGGCATTAGCGTCGAGTAATCGACATCAGCGTCGAGGCGCGCTGCTGTTTATTGATTTGGATAATTTCAAGACCTTGAATGACACCTTAGGGCATGATCAGGGCGATCGTCTGTTGCAGCAAGTCGCAGAGCGCTTAAATATCTGCACGCGGGAAGGCGATACCGTGGCCCGCTTGGGAGGAGATGAATTTGTCGTCATGCTGGAAAATCTAGACGAACATTCTTTTGATGCCGCGAATCATGCTGAGACAGTCGCCATCAAAATTCTTTCCGAATTGAATCAGACTTATTGGCTAGGTGTGAATGAACATCATAGCTCACCCAGTATTGGTATTACTTTGTTTGGTGAAAAAGCAGAAACTATTTCAGAACCCTTAAAACGCGCTGATCTCGCCATGTATCAAGCGAAAGCGGCGGGACGCAATACCATACGATTCTTTGATCCCAAAATGCAGGCGATGGTGACGCAGCGTGCGGAACTGGAAGAGGATTTGCGCGACGCCATGATGAATGATCAGTTTGAATTGTACTATCAGGCGCAGTTTAGCGATGAAGGTCGTCTATTTGCGGCGGAAGTGCTGATCCGTTGGCATCATCCGGTACGGGGCATGATTTCACCTGCAGAATTTATTCCGATTGCGGAAGACACTGGCCTGATCGCGATTCTCGGGTATTGGGTATTGAATGTCGCCACGCATCAATTGGCAAGTTGGGCGAGTCAGCCAGAGTTTGCTGATTTGACGATTGCGGTGAACGTGAGTCCCAGCCAATTTCATCAGAAAAATTTTGTCGATCAAGTGGAAGATGTGTTGGAACTCACTGGCGCTGATCCACGTCGCTTGAAATTAGAATTGACTGAAGGGTTTTCGATTTCGAATATCGAAGATGTCATCGACAAGATGTCGCAATTAAAAAAACGTGGTGTGAGCTTCTCTCTCGACGATTTTGGCACTGGTTATTCTTCACTGTCTTATTTGAAGCGCCTGCCTTTAGATCAGTTGAAAATTGATCAAAGTTTTGTGCGGGATATTTTGATCGACCCCAATGATGCTGCCATTTCAAAAATGGTGATCGTGTTGGCGGAAAGCCTAGGTCTGAGTGTGGTTGCAGAAGGTGTAGAGACACTGGCACAAAAAGCCTTTTTGCAGGAACAAGGCTGCCGTGCCTATCAGGGCTACTTGTACAGCAAGCCACTGCCATTGGCGCAGTTTGAGGCTTTTGCGCGGCACGCCTATTCGGCCTAGATTGTCATAGAGTGCGGTGCCTGGCGCACGGCGTACCTCACCCTGTTAGTCGAGTCAGCCTTCCTGTCTGGTAATGATTAATCTTAGAGAAAGGCATTTCGTTAATGTCTGCTCTCCTGTGGGTCCTGATCCTTTGATTCATCGTACCAATTCAGCTACTCCCGCGGAACTTATTCCCCCTGTGCTAGTCCTAAACCATTAGTATCAATTCGTTGCAAGTAAAATCGATCGCTATCCATGCTTTGTGGGTTCGACCTAAAGGGGTCGGCTTAGACCCATCGATAGTATGACCACGATGAAACTTGGTAAGAAGACCTTAACCGATAATTCAGGAGACAAAATGCAAAGACGTGATTTTCTTCATTTAGGTGGCGCTGCGCTAGGTGGTTTATTGATGCCCGCATTTGCCCGGGCGATTGAAGTCGAAGAATTATTAAAACCAGTGTCGAATCAATTTCGTAAGAGCCTGGCAGATATCGCCTTAAATGCGGCGACCAGTGCTGGTGCCAGCTACTGCGATGTGCGTATTGGGCGCTACTTAAATCAATTTATTTCTACGCGAGATTTGAATGTAGAGAACGTGGCAAACACCGAATCGGCTGGTGTTGGTATCCGCGTCGTCGCGAATGGCGCATATGGCTTTGCCGCGACCAATGATATGTCGCCAGATAGTATTGCCGCTGCAGCGCGTCAAGCGGTCGCGATTGCGAAAGCCAATAGCAAATTACAAACAGCGCCTTTGCAATTGGCAGCAGTGAAAGGTGTAGGCGAGGTCAGTTGGGCAACCCCGATTAAGAAAGACTGGCGTGTGGTGCCGATTCAAGAAAAAGTCGATCTCTTGATCGCTGCCAATAAAGCAGGCATGGAAGGCGGCGCTAACTTCATGCAATCAGTGATGTTTCAGGTGAATCAACAAAAATATTTCGCCTCGACTGATGGTTCCTACATCGATCAGGACGTGCATCGCTTGTGGATGCCGATGACAGCGACAGCTGTGGATCAAAAAACAAATAAATTCCGCTCTCGTCAGGGGCTTTCCGCACCAGTTGGTATGGGCTACGAGTATTTAGATGCGCGTCCAGAAGACAAAATTAAAGCGGCTGGCGGCGTTGCAACGCTGTACAAAAATTCCTACGATCTGATCGCCGATGCACGTGCTTGCGGCGCTAGTGCGAAACAAAAATTAACTGCGAAGTCAGTCGTGCCAGGCAAGTATGATTTGGTACTGAGTCCTGAACATATGTGGTTGACCATTCACGAATCAGTCGGACATCCAACCGAATTGGATCGCGTACTTGGTTACGAAGCGAACTTCGCTGGGACTAGTTTTGCGACTATTGATAAATGGGAAAGCAAAAAATTCAAATACGGTGCGTCGAACGTGAATATCATCGCCGAGAAAACCACACCGGGCTCACTCGGTGGCGTGGGTTACGATGATGAAGGCGTGAAGACTAAGCGTTGGGACATCATCAAAGATGGCATCTTGGTCAACTACCAAGCTACCCGTGATCAAGTACATATGCTGGGTCAAACTGAATCGCATGGCTGTTCTTATGCCGATAACTGGAGCAGTGTGCAATTCCAGCGCATGCCAAATATCTCCTTGGAAGCGGGCAAAAAACGCTTGACGCCAGATGAAATGGTTAAGGATGTCAAGAAAGGGATTTACATCATCGGTGATGGTTCTTTCTCTATCGACCAACAACGTTATAACTTCCAGTTCGGCGGTCAGATGTTCTTTGAAATTAAGAACGGCAAGATCGGTGAGCAATTAGAAGACGTAGCTTATCAATCGAACACGCAAGAATTCTGGAATGCCTGCAGCGCCACTTGTGACGAGCGCGACTGGCGTATGGGCGGTTCTTTCTTTGATGGCAAAGGTCAGCCTTCGCAATCGAGCGCGGTATCGCACGGTTCTAGTACCACACGTTTTAACGGTATTAATGTGATCAACACTGCACGCAAAATAGCTTAATCGCTTAAGGAGAGCTTGATCATGAAACTATTGAGTCAACAAGAAGCGCAAGCGATTTGCAATAAAGTTTTGAGCTTATCCAAAGCGGATGAATGCAATGTGCAATTGGGCGGTATCAATACCGGAAATATTCGTTTCGCGCGTAATGCGGTATCCACCTCTGGTGCCGTTAGTGATACGCAGTTGGTGGTGTCGGTGGCATATGGCAAAAAACAAGGGATCGCGACCATCAATGAATTTGATGAAAAGTCCTTGGAAAAAGTGGTGCGCAGAGCAGAAGACCTGGCGCGCTTAGCACCGGAGAATCCTGAATTCATGCCCGCCGTTGGCAAACAAGCTTACAAAGCCTCAGCCACTTTTAGTCCTAAAACAGCAGCGATAGATCCCGATTTTCGTGCTGAATTAGCGGCTTACACGATAGAAGCCTGTCGCAAAAAAAATCTGGTAGCGGCAGGATTTTTTACCGATAACAGCAGTTTCTCCAGTATCGCTAATTCAAATGGTGTATTCGGTTATCAGCAAGAAACTGGCTTAGATTTTACCTGCACCGTGCGCACGGAAGATGGTCGTGGTTCCGGTTGGGTCAAACGATCTATCGGTGATGCGGGACGTTTTGACGCACGCGAAGCGGCTGATGTGGCGATAGAAAAAGCGCTGCGTTCTGTCAATGCTAAAGCCTTAGAGCCAGGTCGTTATACCGTGATCTTGGAACCCGCAGCGACCTCCGACTTGATCGGCAATATGCTGGGTGGATTCGATGCGCGTCAAGCTGATGAAGGTCGTAGTTTCTTATCCAAAAAAGGCGGCGGTAACCGTCTCGGCGAAAAGCTGTTCGATGAGCAAGTCAATATCTGGGCGGACCCGTGGCACCCTGAAGTCCCTGTCTTGCCTTGGGATGGTTCTATGCTGCCACGTCAACGCACCGAAGTGATTAAAAATGGTCGCGTGAATGCCTTAGAATATTCTCGTTTCTGGGCGCAAAAACAAAAGCGTGATCCGCTCGCTGGCCACGGTAATATGATCATGGCAGGCACTAATAAAAGCACTGCAGAATTGATTGCGAATACTAAGAAAGGTGTGCTTGTCACACGCACCTGGTACATCCGTATGGTCGATCCGCAATCGGTGCTATTGACTGGTTTAACGCGCGACGGCACTTTCTACATCGAGAACGGCAAGATCATGTATCCGATCAAGAATTTCCGTTTCAATGAAAGTCCAGTGACCATGCTGAACAACATTGAAGAAATCGGCAAGCCGGTGGTGATCGCTGGTGATGAAGTGCCGTATCAAATGTTGATACCACCGATGAAAGTAAGAGATTTCAATTTCACTTCTTTGTCGGATGCGGTGTAGTGTCGGTTAAATCTAATTGTCATTATTAAGTCAGTTATGAAAAATAAGTCAAAAGCATGAGCCGCAGAGGCGCAGAGTACGCAAAGAAAGGCAAAGAAACACATAGAGCATTCTCTGCGTACTCTGCGCCTCTGCGGCAAAAGCTCTTGATTTTGGTGCTTTTCATAGAAGTTTAAATATTTACCGCTAGTTACAGTCATTGTTCAATTTTTACTCAGGAGTTGCTATGGAAAGACGTAGCTTTTTAAAGATCAGTGGCATCGCAGCCGGTAGCATGATTATTCCGGTTTATGGCAACGCAATCGCTGCCGAAGCACTGATGAATCCAGTCGGTAATGCCTTCAAGAAATCCTTAGCAGACGCTGCCATGAGTGCTGCGACGCAGGCAGGTGCCAGTTATTGCGACGTGCGCATAGGACGTTATGTGAATCAATTCATCACCACCCGTGATTTGCGCGTTGAAAATATCGTCAATAGTGAATCAATGGGCGTCGGTGTGCGTGTGATTGCTGGCGGTTCTTACGGCTTCGCCTCGACGAATGATCTATCGGTCGATGCGGTCGTGAGTATGGCACGTCAGGCAGTCGCGATTGCGAAGGCGAATGCCAAGTTGCAAACCGAGCCGCTGATCTTGGCACCAGTCAAAGGCGTGGGTGAGGTGGCTTGGGCTACTCCGTTCACCAAAGACTGGCGCACGATTCCTGTTAAAGAAAAAGCCGATATGTTGATTGCGGCGAATAAAGCAGGACTAGAAGCTGGCGCGAATTTTATGCAGTCGAATTTATTCCAGGTGAATCAGGAAAAATACTTTGCTTCAACCGATGGTTCTTACATCGACCAAGACATCCACCGCTTGTGGGCACCGATGACAGCGACTGCTGTCGATAAAGCGACTAATAAATTCCGTACGCGTGAAAGTCTCTCATCACCAGTCGGTATGGGTTTTGAATTCTTCGATGTCAATCCTAAAGATAAAGTGATGGCCGCTGGTGGTGTGGCGAGCTTGTACAAGCACTCGCTGGATGTGATTGAGGAAGCGCGGGAAGCAGGTCGTCAGGCACGTGAAAAACTCTCGGCTAAGTCGGTAGAGCCAGGCAAATATGATTTGGTTTTAAGTCCAGAACATCTATTCTTGACGATACATGAATCGGTGGGTCACCCAACCGAGTTGGATCGTGTACTCGGCTATGAAGCGAATTACGCAGGTACTAGTTTTGCAACGCTGGATAAATGGCGTAGTAAGAACTTCAAATTCGGTGCTGACCGCGTCAATTTCTTCGCTGATAAAACCACACCGGGCTCTCTGGGCGCAGTCGGTTACGATGACGAAGGCGTGGCCTCTAAGCGTTGGGACATTATCAAAGACGGCGTGCTGGTTAATTACCAAGCGACGCGCGATCAGGCCCACATCATTGATGAAAAAGAATCACATGGTTGCTCTTACGCGGATAGCTGGAGCAGTGTGCAATTCCAACGTATGCCGAATGTCTCTTTAGCGCCAGGCAAAGCGCAATTGACACCGGATGAAATGGTGAAAGACGTGAAGAAAGGGATTTATATCCTGGGTCGTGGTTCCTACTCTATCGATCAACAACGCTATAACTTCCAATTCGGCGGTCAACTCTTTTTCGAAATTAAGAACGGCAAAATTATTGGCCCAGTTGAAGATGTTGCTTACCAATCGAATACGCAAGAATTTTGGAATAGCTGTAGCGCGATTTGTGATGAACGTGATTGGCGTATGGGCGGTTCTTTCTTCGATGGTAAAGGTCAGCCTAGCCAAGTCAGTGCGGTGTCTCATGGTTCCTCTACTGCTCGTTTCAACGGCATTAATGTGATCAACACGGCACGCAAAATTGCGTAAGCTCGCTCAGCATTTACTTAGCATAGTTGCTTAGCTAAATAAAATAAGACAGTACAAATAAGGACGATAAGATGAAAAAGATGACTCAGGAAGAAGCAAAACGTATTTGCGATCGTGTAATCGGTTTTTCTAAGGCAGATGAATGTCGTGTCTCGATACAAGGAACACGTGCTGGCAATATTCGCTACGCACAAAATAGCGTGTCGACAGCGGGTTTGAATCAAGATACGCAGTTGTCAGTGAGTGTTGCATTTGGCAAGCGTCAAGGCACGGCGACGGTTAATGAATTTGATGATAAATCGCTAGAAAAAGCCGTGCGTCGTGCAGAAGATATTGCGCGTCTGGCACCTGAAAATCCAGAGTTCATGCCTGCTGCTTCTAAACAAGAATTCAAAGCGACGCCAACTTACTTCGAGCAAACAGCGGCGATTGATCCCGATTATCGTGCTGAGGTTGCATTGCAAAGCATCAGCTTGGCAAAGAAGAATAAGCTGATTGCGGCAGGATTCTTCTTGGACACTTTGGGTTTTGAAGTAATAGCAAACTCCAATGGTGTATTTGGTTTTCAAGAATCTTCTAACCTGAGTTTTAGCTGCACCGCACGTACTGAAGATGGTCGCGGCTCCGGCTGGGTGACGCGCACGGCGAATGACGCACGTCGATTTGATCCGCGAGAAGCTTCTGAGATCGCGATTGAAAAAGCCATGCGTTCGGTCGACGCCAAAGCTTTAGAGCCAGGTCGTTATACGGTGGTGTTGGAGCCAGCCGCGTCATCTGACATTTTGAATTTCATGTTCAATGCCTTCGACGCACGTCAGGCAGATGAAGGCCGTAGCTTCCTTTCTAAAAAAGGCGGTGGCAATCGTCTCGGAGAAAAAATGTTTGATGAACAGGTCAATATCTGGACAGATCCATGGAACGCCGATGCACCGGTCAATCCTTGGGATGGTGCGTCTATGCAAGCGCGTGAACGTAGTTCTATCGTCAAGAACGGCAAGATCGAGTCGCTGCAGTATTCGAATTTCTGGGCGAAAAAGCAAGGTGTACCCGCTAAAGGTCGCGCTGGCAATACGATTATGGCAGGCGGCACCAAGTCCACGGAAGAACTGATTGCGTCTACCAAAAAAGGTATTTTGGTCACGCGCACTTGGTATATACGCTCGGTCGATCCACAATCCTTATTGGTAACAGGCTTAACGCGTGACGGTACTTTCTATATCGAGAATGGCAAAGTGAAACATCCAGTTAAGAATTTCCGTTTCAACGAAAGCCCGGTGACGATGTTAAACAATATTGATGATCTGGGTAAGACGCAGGTCTTCGGCGATGGTCGCAAATCGGTAGTGCCTGCTATGAAATTGCGTGATTTCAATTTCACTTCCTTGTCGGATGCGGTTTAAGATTCTAGAAAAGGTCAACAACATTTGACGCAGAGGCGCAGAGGACGCAGAGAAAACATAAGATGTGATTCGATTTTCTCTGCGTCCTCTGCGCCTCTGCGGCGAAGTTATTTTGTAGTCCCAGTAGCTATGCTCAAGCCTAAATATTTTTTTCTATAACACCTCTCCGCATGAGCAATTACGACTTCTATTTCACCCGTTTAATGTATGACTCCGGCGATTGGGATGTGGATATCCGCATGCCTAGCAATGTCTTAAATTCCTTGGTCGAATACACCACACTTCGGGTCGATACGGTAGAGCGCGTGCTAGCTTTATCCGATCCCAAAATGTTGGAAGCGCCATTTTGTTACATGGCGGGACATAAGCTGGTGCAATTAAGTCCAATAGAACGAAAACATCTGGAACGTTATATCAAGGGCGGTGGCTTCTTATTTGTTGATGATTGTAATCACGATATTGATGGCTTGTTCGCCAAATCATTTGAAGCAGAAATCGCGAAAATATTTGGAACTAAAGCCTTAAAAAAGATTCCTAATACGCATCCGCTCTATACCTGTTTTTTCAGATTTGATGGGCCGCCCAATACCAGCGTGGAACTGAACGGATGGGGCGATGACCTAGTGCATGATTATCTAAAAGCGATAGAAATCAACGGTCGTATTCGCCTGCTCTACAGTAATAAAGATTATGGTTGTGAGTGGGATTACGATTTTAGGAATAAGCGATTTTTAGCGGTAGATAACACCCGTTTTGCGGTGAATATTATTCAGTATGCTTTAGGAGCGTAGTATGCAGTCGAATGTGCCAGCGAGTTGGAACGAGCAGGAAATCAGCGATCTCAGCAGTAAAGTCCACGCGCTTACCGAGAGCATGTCGCAGGTGATTATTGGTCAAAAAGACGTGATTGAATCTTTAGTGATTTGTCTGTTAGCAGGTGGTCACGCTTTGGTCGAAGGTGTACCCGGACTGGGCAAGACTTTGCTGGTGAAATCATTAGCCCAAGCCACTGATTTGGAATTTCGCCGCGTACAATTTACGCCTGATCTGATGCCGTCCGATATTGTCGGCACCGAGATTTTAGAAGAAGATACAACGACACGTCAGCGCGTATTCCGCTTTCAAAAAGGTCCTGTATTTACTCAAGTTTTATTGGCTGACGAAATCAACCGCGCACCACCGAAAACGCAATCGGCTTTATTAGAAGCGATGCAAGAGCGCTGTGTGACTTTCGCGGGACATACACATCGCTTGCCAAAACCTTTCTTCGTGTTGGCCACTCAAAATCCGATCGAACAAGCCGGAACTTATCCTTTACCAGAAGCGCAGTTGGATCGTTTCTTATTGCGTATCGACGTTGGCTATCCGAGCGAAGATGAAGAAATGCTGATGGTAGAGCGCACCACGCATGCTGGCATAGGTGATGCAGTCAGTGCGATGGATGTCGCTTCTTTATTACGCCTGCAAGCCTTGGTACGCGATATCGAAGTCGGTGAACACTTAATTCGTTACGCGACCCGTCTGATACGCGCGACGCGTCCTCAATTGACGCAAGTAGAGAGCGTGCGCAAACACGTAGGTTGGGGTGCTGGCCCACGTGCAGGTCAGGCTTTGGTGTTGGCATCCAAAGCACGCGCATTCATGCATGGCCGTCTGGCGGTGACACGTGAGGATATGGCAGCGATGCTATTGCCAGTGTTAGCGCATCGTGTCTTGCGTAATTTTGAAGCGGAAGCGGATGGTGTTGCTATCGCCGATATCTTGCAGGCTTTGCGTGAGCAGATCAAGATAGATTAAGCAGAAAAGTATGTTGGATACAGCCGCTCTATTGGCGCACAGCCAAGACCTCGATTTGATCATACGTCATGTATTGGCGGGTCTGGGTCATGGCTTGCATGCCGGACGTGAACGCGGTGCTGGTGTCGAGTTTTCTGAATACCGTGCCTATGCGCCCGGCGATGAATGGCGTCGTGTCGATTGGAAATTGTTGGCACGTAATGATCGCTATTATGTGCGTGAGGCCGAGCGTGATAGTCATGTTGCGATCTGGCTTTGGCTCGATGCCAGCGCGTCGATGGCCGAACCTAGCTATCAATATCCCGGTGTGACCAAATTACACTTTGCGCGCGCGATTTTGGCTTGTCTGGCAGCGGTAGCGCAGCGTCAGGGTGATGCATTCGGTTTGCTAGTCGCGCAAAACGGCAGGCTACAAATCACACCGGCGTCACGCGGACCGCGACAGTTACATCGCGTCATGGCGCAACTCAATCAAACGCAGGCACAAGGCATTTTGCCCGATGCCGCTATGGTGAAATCACAATTGCATTTTGCCCGTGCACCTAGCTTGATATTCGCGGTCAGCGATTTCCTTGAATGGCCTTCCTCCAGTTCGGAGAATTTGATCCGTTTGCGTCAAATGCAGCACGATGTACGTGCATTATGTTTGCAGACCCAAGCCGAACGAGATGCCAGTTTTTCGACTGATGTCGCCTATGTTGATCCTGAGCAGCCAGCGAATCTGGTGAAGATATCAGACAGCACCCGAGCCGACTACAAGGCCATACTGGAGGCGCATTTTGCGACGGTGGCACAGCAATGCCGTCAAGTGAATATTCCTTACCTCGCCGCCTGCATAGAACAAGATATAGGCAAAGTCTTGCGTGACTGGCTAAGATTGGCGGGGCGCGCATGAGTAGTATGTCTGCCTACTGGTGGCTATTATTGCCACTGATTACTTTTCCCATTTTGTGGTTACGCCAAAAACGCGAGAGTTCGCTGCGTCAAAATTTAGCCACCGCTAAATTCTTATCTGCAGCCAGTCCGCATATGGTGCAAGTCTGGCGTTGGCGAGCGTGGCTATTACTTATTTTGCGTTGTCTATTACTGCTGATCGCTATTGCTTATCTGGCGAGTATCTTTATGCGTTGGCGCGGGGATACAGTTTTGATCGCCGCTGGAAGTGATAGCGCTTGGGTAGAGCAGCAGATCAACATCAGTAAAATGCAAGATGCAAAGCGTATGAATTTTTGCACTGAAGTGAGCTCAGACCTCAGCTGTGATATACAGAGTACACAAATTTTGTATTGGTTAGAACAACATCAAAGCTGGTGGAAAAAATCGGCGCGACTCTTGGTCTTGGGTGATGCGAGCCAGATTTCACTTAATGCACAAGTCCCTCAATTGGCACAAGCTTTGGAAGTAAAAGTACCGTCGCCTTCAAATGACAACAAGCAGGGAAAAACTAAGCAGCAAGACTACTACATTGCCTTGCACAGCGACAGAGCCGCAGGGTGGCAGCATATGTTCACGGCGTTTGCGGCGGCTGGTCGCGCTGATCACAATTATGTCTGGCAGCAAGCGCCGGACGCGCGGACTGAATTAGTGATTTGGGATAACACGCAGGCAGTTCCGCAAAACTGGAAAACGAATTCAAAAGCCCATCTTTGGTGGCTAAGTTCAAGTGCTGGTATCGTCAATGATGAGGCAACGGAAGAGAAGCATCCTGGCTTGCAATCGCTGGCCGATAGTAAGCTTCATATTAAACAATTTAAAACGACCGAGAGCCGTTATTGGTTAATGCAAAGTGGCAGCGATTGGCCTATTAGTCTGAATGAGAGCCAAGACGCAAAAAAGTTATTCGAAGCATGGCAAATGATGAGTTTGAAGGCGCGGGTCTATCCGGCGACTTCGTTCAATCAGCCCGCGAGTAAGAACGCCATTCCGCTGCAGCAGCAAGAAAACACGCGCGATGTTTTGCTGGTTTTACTGTTGTGTATTTTCGCCTTAGAACGGATATTGACCCATGTCGGACGTCGCTGAAGTTCGCCGTCGTGTGACGGCTAAATTGTGGCGTGCCGCCAGTTTTCATAGCTTGCCAGCATGGATAGCGATACTCGCGCCTTGGATTATTCTGCACCAACTCTGGTCCGTGTTAATTGGTGTGTTCGCAGCTGCGATATTTTTTTGGTGGACAAAAAAACGCATAGACACACATTGGATTAGTTGGAGTAACGCCAGTTTTCCTGATTTGGAAGACAGTATGCATTTGCTGGCAAGCGATGCTGATACCGCAGCATTAAGCTCCGTCGCACAATTGCAAAGGGCACGCCTATTGCAGAAGATTGAACACGCATTTGGTGATGCTGCTTGTCGTCGTTTGGTCAGGCAATATTTATCTTTTCCACGAAGCGTGATTGTGATCAGTTGGGTACTTGCGGTGGTGTGGTTTTTCGTACCAGCGCAAACGCCTAGTCTTAGAAATAATCCGATGGCAAGCGATGTCAAAGCTAAGCAAGTCTCGCAACTGAATTCAGCATTGAGTTTGCATGTGATACCACCGGCTTACACCAAGCTGCCCGCTTTCACGAGCGCACCTAAGGAAATGCAAATTCCAGAAAATAGTCAGGTGCGTTGGTGCGTGACGATGCCGTCGGGAACCGAGAGCGCTAAAGAAGCGCTGAGTATCAATTTAAGTAACGGACAAGCTCTGAGTTTTACTCAACATGGCGAAACCCATTGTGCGGAATGGCAGGCCAGTGAAACGGTGTTCTGGAGTTGGAGTGCAGATGCAGCGAAGACACGGATAGTACTCAAAGTTCAGTTAGATCAGGCATCACAAATAAAAATCACAACGCCGACCGAAATGGTACAAGTGCTAGCGCAAGATGCAAAACAAGTCCGCATCGCATTGCGTATCACGGATGACTATCAAATTACGCAAGCAAGTATGCACATGACCTTAGCACGTGGTAGCGGCGAAAATATTCGTTTCAGTGATAAGGAAATGCCAGTACCGCAAAGCAAAGACAGTAAGCTGCGTGAGTGGGACAAACTTTGGTCTTTAAGTGAATTGGGGATGGAGCCTGGTGACGAATTGTATTTCTTCGTTCGTGCGACCGACAACGCCGATAAGAATCCACACATTACACGCTCACCGACCTACACTTTACGTCTGCCATCACCCGAAGCCGCAACGGAAGAAAGCTTGGCATTGCCCATGTTAGTCAAAGTAGAGTCCTTGCGTAGCCAGCGCCAGATCATTATCGACACCGAACAACTACTGGCCGATATTAAAGCCAATCCAAAGTTGAATCCTAATTTAATCCGTACGCGCAGCGAAATGATCGCCGGTGATCAGGGTGCGTTAAGAAGACGCTATGGAAAATTCCTGGGCGAAGAATCGAGTTTGTTTGCTGATGACGATAGTGATCACGGGGATCATGCTGATCACGGTGAACATGAGAAAAAAGGTGAAAACGCGCCAGTCGATTTAGCCGCCCAATATGGGCATGCTCACGATCAAGAAGAGAACGCAACTTTATTTGATGAAGCGACGAAGAAAATTTTGAGACGGGCTCTGGCTGCAATGTGGGATGCCGAAAAATCTCTGCGAGCTATTACGCCAGCCAGCGCATTAGCACCAGAAAATAAGGCCTTAGAGGCCATCAAACAATTGCAACAAGCAGATCGAATTTATCTACACAAAGCCGCATTTACACCGCCCGCGATCAAAGAAGAGAAACGCATGAGCGGTGATGTTTTAGATTTGAAAAATACCAGGAAAATACAGGACGAGGCCGCAGTTATTGTGCCGGAGGACATTCGTAATCTATTGATCGCCTTGCAGCGTCAAGACAGCTTACCGGCACTGTGGTCAAAAACAGCACGTGATTGGATTGCAGAGCAAATCAAGAACGAAGAACAACGACTTGCTGCACAGGCGGCGATACAAGATGTGATTGATGGTTGCGCGACTTGCCGTCCCGCCTTAGCTGCATGGATACGTCAGGGTATATCGCATGCAGAGTTGATTTTGCAAGGTCGCAGCGTTTTAAAACCTAAGCAAAACAGTGCCTTTGACAAAGCATGGGAGGCGTCTTTGCAAAACAAGCAGCCGCCAGCAGCGAATGGAAAACAGCCATGAGTGAATTCGATTTTTCCTTATCGCATTGGCAGTTATTTTTGCTTTTTGCTTTATTTGTGATTACAGGATTTTCTGCTTTTCATTATTGGCGTAAGGGCCAAGCCTTGGATGCGCTCTTGATCAGCTGTGCTGCTGTTTGCATAGCCGCATTGATCCTTGATCCGCGTATGTTGGCAGGTGACAAAATGCTCGTGATAGACAGTGATGACAATCGATTGAACATGGCGCAATTGACGCTAGACATGAGCAAAGCACAGAGCGCACAACTAAAAGGTGATGGCTTGAGCCAAGCGCAGTGGCAAGACTTACCGCGTATCCCTGTGCAATGGGTAGCGCAAACAGAAAAGCAAAAGACGACAGAAATTGTGCGCTTGGATTTTCCCACACATCTTGCGCAAGGTCGCGTGTTCAATCTCTCGGCAGAGCGTGAACAGGTGCAAGGCGAATGGCGTCTGCAGTTACTGGCGGAGAATCAGACCGTATTAGCCGAGGTTCGTGGTAAGGAAAAACGATTACGTTTGAACTGGTTGCCTCCCGTTGCAGAGCGCATGGTGTTGCAAGCACGTTTGCTCGATAGCGCCAGCCAAGCAACTGAGAAAATAGTAGCGCAAGGTCCCATCCCTTTAGAAGTGATGCCTGCACAAAGTCTCAACGTACAAGCACGTTTCGCTGCGCCTTCTTTTGATACGCAGACTTTGAATGAGTTATTCGCTCAAAGCCAAGCTAAATTAGATTGGCAAACCAGATTGGGTAAAACTGTCACTCGCACTGAGACTAAAGACGACGCCGTAAACACGAATGGCAGTCGTCCGTCCGAAAATAATGAATCGGAGCGCAATAAGCAGATTAAGCAAGCACCAGACTTAGTGATACAAGACGCCGCTTATTTTGAACAGATGAGCGCTATTGCGCGCACGCAGCTCTTGCAACAAGTCGCGCAGGGCAGTGCACTGATCATACTCGGTGCCAATGCCCGCGACAGCAACCTATGGCAGCGTGAATTAGGTCTACGCGTATCACTCACGTCTTCGGATAAAGAGTTGGCAATTAATAACTTAATGAGTTTGAGTCCAACTTCACTAGTCCCGCAAATGAAGCAAAGTCAGGACTGGAGCCAGCCTATAGACCGTCCGTGGTTAGCGCAACGCAGTTGGAAAAAAGGGCAAATAATCTGGCTAGCCGTCGCCGACTGGCACCGCTTCAAAATCAGCGCCCCCGATGCTTTGAGCTTGTGGTGGCAAGACATTTTGGATCTGGCACAGGTAGAAAAAAATCAGGACTGGCGCGTGCAGCCTGAACAAGCTATGCCACAAATAGGTCAACGTATGCGCGTCTGTAGCCAAGGCCTAGCGCCACAAGATTTGATCTTATTTCCACAAAATTCACGCCAACATTTACAAGCAGCGGCGGATAAAGTAGATGCTTTATGCACTGCATTCATTCCAAACAAAGCGGGCTGGCAAGAATGGCAAACACAAAGCGAAAGCAAATCGACAGCTAGCGGTGCCTTCTATGTTTATCAAAACCAAGACTGGCCAAGCTGGCAAAAAGCACAGCGCCGTGACGCAACGGCGGCGTTTATCGCCAGCACAGCATTACAAAATAAATCCACGCCAATATCGCAATCAGCAACAGAGAAATGGCCCTGGGTTTTGGGACTAATCGCTTTGATGTTGATGTTGTGGTGGCGTGAACAGCGCGCTTGAGTTATTCAGAGACGCGATCAACAAGAATTTATCGATCGCTCTTGATGAAAAATTGATACTGCTATAAGGTCATGTACTTGAGAGTCAATACTAGCGACCGACATACTTAACATCAACCATCAAGAGCCGAGTCAGATTATCTACGTTTTTACCTTTCCTTAAGTTCATCCAGATCCGTAATGCAGGTTTCATAGCATGCTGTGGAAAGAGGCAGTGTATCGATGTGAAACTAATTTGAAATAGCTGATCAAGGCGATCTGGAGATGAAGTTTAATTCCTCGAGAATAGATAGGTCAGACGTAAGGCCGATCTACTTTGGTTCAATTTTCAATACGATTGGTAAGAAAATGAAACTAGCGAAATTAGGAAGTAAAAAAGTATTTGTTATTTCAGGCTTTGTAGTGATCCTTGTTTTAGTGTTTGCTGCTATGTCATTTGAGTCTTCCGATACTTTAAAAGTGAATCCTTTTGTACCCGCGGTTATGGAGGAGGCTCGTTATTCTCGTGTCGATGCAGTCGGGGACTTAGGTGGTATGCCCGTTACCATTCCTCGACACTTCGCTAATTTTGTTGAATATGAAGGCGACCCCGGTTGGAGCAAACGTGAGGGGCCAGTTCCTGTGCGTGATCATCATTCCAAATTGGTCAGCTTTGGTTTTAATGTGAGATTTCCAGACATGGTGGGTTTGTCGAGCGAAGAACTTAGGGAAAATAAGGAGAGTTTTAATATCTACAATACACCATGGATAAATGTCGGGATTAATACAGGTAAGAATTTTCACGATGACTTGGGATTGGAACGTCGGTTTGCTGCATACATGAAAGAGAGCGTTTCAAAAGTAGAGCATCTAATGACTAAACAGTTTGATTTGGATACCTATACACAAGTTGGCGTAGACGCAAATAATAAACAAAGAATTATTCCTGATTTTTCTGATGATGATGTCTTTATCGAACGCAATGAGCAAGGTAGGGTCGTTAGCTTTATTACCTGCAGCAGTGTTGCTCATGCAGCTGCACCATGCCTTCTAACTTTTCAATTAGATTCAGGCATTAAAGCCTGGGTCTACATTCATTTTCGTCGTAGTCTATTATCCGAATGGAAGCAAATGAAGTCTTTAGTTGCGTCGCTTATACTTGGTTTTAGAAAACCAGTTGACAAGGTAGAGGCAAGTGCCTCCTCTGCATTGATGGCTAAGTGATCACAATTAAAGTAAGGCAGTGTCACGACATTTGTAATTGCCAATATTTAATCCGACAGCCGCCCACTTCTATACCTAAGCACCAAACCAAATTTGGGTCAAAACCACTTGACCCAAATCCTTGTCACAATAGGCTAAGCAGCAATTAGTAGCTTACTTCGCGCTCTTCACCACAACACCCGCCTTAATCACCACCGCGACGTTTTCTAATAGGCGTACATCTTTACTAGGATCACCCGCCACTGCCACCATATCAGCAAAGCGGCCTGCTTCGAGTATGCCTACGTCTTTGCTCGATAAGGCTTCTGCCGCATTGATCGTGGCGGCTTGAATCGCTTGTACAGGCGTCATGCCGTATTTCACCATGGTGGCGAATTGTTTGGCGTTGTCGCCATGTGGATAAATGCCAGCATCGGTGCCGTACACCATCTTCACACCTGCAGCGTGAGCGCGGCGGAAGCCTTCGCGTTGTACGTCGGCGATCTCTCTATCTTTGCGCAGATTGTCTTCCAGTACGCCGTTCTTTTTGCCTTCTGATTGGGTGTAGTCGGTATTGTAGATATCCATCGACAAATAAGCGCCGTGCTTTTTGGCTAAAGCAATACCTTCATCATCGATCAAGCTCGCATGCTCTATCGTATCGATGCCTGCACGTATCGCATCTTTAATGCCCGAAGTGCCATGTGCATGCGCCGCGACGCGCAGACCCCATTGATGGGCTTCTTCGGCAATCGCTGTCATATCTTTCAAACTCATTTGTTGTTGGCCAGGTTCTGTATTGTGAGAGAACACGCCACCGGTTGCGCAAATTTTGATGACTTGTGCGCCGTATTTGCGTAACTCACGCACGCGCTTACGGCCTTCCTCTGGACTATCTGCGTTGAAAGCACTTTGTTGATTCATAGACGGCGGAAAAAAAGTCGAATCGCAATGACCACCCGTCGCACCAAAAGAATAGGCCGCAGTGACAACGCGCGGACCAGGAATCTTGCCTTCGTCAATCGCCTGACGCAGGCCGACATCGTTCCAAGCATCGGCACCGACGTTACGCACAGTTGTAAAGCCTGCGTTCAAAGTCCGGCTCGCATGTGGCACGGTTAAGATGGACCAAAAACGATCGCCAAATTGCAGATTGTTGTAGCCGCCATAAGTGGGATCAGAATCCAAATGCACGTGCATGTCGATTAATCCAGGCACCAAGGTCATACCAGGCAAGTCAATTTTTTGTGTATCTTTATTGGTAGTAACGGTCGCGCCCGACTTGCCGCTAACGACGCTGACTATGCGGCCGTCTCTGACTAAAATCTGAGGATTGGCAATCATTTTGCCGCTGCGTACATCCAACATATTGCCCGCAGAAATAAGCACATCAGCAGCAATAGCGTTACCAGCCAAACCCAAAGCGGCTGCGAATAAAGAGGAATAAAGGGGGGATTTCATCTAGGACTCCGAAGATTATTTTAATTGCCAGACAGATAGTTTTTTGGCAGCCGCTAAGTATCCTGCCTGTGTTGCTGGCGGTCAAATTTGTTTGCTTGATTGATGCGGTTCACCAACACACATTGTGTTTGATGCCTTAGTTCTGTCAATGTCATCTTCACACAAATAACAAAAGCTTACGATCGGACTTGCACTTGATAAATTGCGCACGACAAAATTTATGGTCAGATTTGGGCTTGAACCGTAATAAGTTAGATCTACTGATATTCTTTAAAAGACAAGTCTGCTTGTTGATAAATTTCCGAGACGCGACCATTTTTTACCATTGACTTTAAAGCTTTCGAAAATGGTGCTGCTATGGCACTGTGTTTCGAGCGTTTTGAGAAGCCGAAGTAGCGCTCCAGCGCGCGACTTGCTAGATAGTCTGCCCAGGTTGTTCCCGTAACTTGGTTGCGTTCTAGTGCGACTGCGGCGGCTTCTTTATCATTGACTATCATCACATCGAAACGCCCTGCGACTAACATCTTGACCATATTGTGATCGTCCTGTGCTGCAACCCGTCGTATAGCCTGATCTTTATCGAACTGTGGAAAATAAAGTGTGCCGCGCTTGACGCCGACTTTTAGCTTCTTCAAATCTTCGTAGGATTTTAGTAGGTTGGTTTGCCCCGTCCGCATAAGAAATCTGACGGGAGCACGTTCTGTACCGACTGGACCGAGAAACTCCATGTAGGATTTTCTTTCTTCGTTCATGAAGATACCAGGAACTATGTCAGTCACACCCGTTTTGAGGTCTTCTAGTGTTCGGGGAAAAGGCACAATTCGCCATTGAACTTGATAGCCTAGACTTCTCGCTGCTTCATTCAAAATTTCGACGACAGGGCCAGATACTGTCCCAGTTTGTTCGTCCGTTACGATTTCAGGTGGCCGCGGTCTTGCGTCTGCCTTTAGTATTTTGGCTTGCGCAAATACCGTGTTGATCGACATCAATACACAAATTAAACTGAGGCAGTTCTTAAATATTCGCATTCAAGTTTCCGTACCATTGTTTTACTGATAGAGCCTGTCATGCCTGAGACGGCAGGCAATTAGTATAGCTTTGGTTTTTGGGATTATGGCGCTTTATGTTGGATAAAGTTGAATTGATACAACGACTAAAACTGAAGAATCGATGCAAACGATTCAAATTGTTTCTCTGGATGCGTGACTTACCTATCTGGCAAAAACGACGATTGTGAAAATCATAAATATTTCAAGCAAATCAAAAAAATAAGCTTTGTTATCGAGCATAACAAAGTGTTGCTTTTTGTTTCTTTTCAGCTAGGAATCTTGCCTATTTGCATGAAGTCTTTTCAGTACGCGCCTATACTCAAATCAATCACCGCTTATTTCTACAATAGATCGAGCAATTGATCGCTATTTTGCTTTATCTAAGACGCATATGAAACGGAAAAAGCGTGATGACCCCGTGTTCACTGCTTCAATAGTTTCCAATAACTGGAGGATAGAAAATGGCTAGATCAAAGGTGGTTAACTTATTTCGCACGCTCGCGATATTGAGTGCAGGTGGTCTCTGCAATATCAGCTATGCGGTTGATTTTACGTATTCGGGATTCGGTAACATTAGCGCAGGTAAAGTATTTAGCGCGACTGGTGTTGAGACTGGCTTCCCTGATAACAGCAAATGGAAATGCCCTTGTTACATCGCTGATTATTCCCATGGCAGCGTGTATGAGTCGCGTTGGACCTTGACGCCTGAGTCTCGCTTCGGCTTGCAGGGTGTCGCAACCTTTAGTGATAACTTTTCGTTTACAGGTCAGGTGATGGCACGCCACGCAGCCGGAGATGCTGATCTCGGTATTGAACAGGCATTTTTTAGTTATAACCTCAGCCCCAAACTGACTTTGCAAGTGGGGCGTAAGCGTTTGCCTCTCTTCTTCTATTCTGATTTTCAAGATGTGGCGTTCGCTTACAATTGGGCACGTGTTCCGCCTGATGTTTACGGCTGGCCTGTCGTGAATTATAACGGCGCAAATCTGACCTTCCGCGACGACATTGGTGGCTGGGCGGTTAAGTCTACTGCGTACATTGGGCAAGAACATTCTAAGGAGGTGCCTATCGCGAAATTGGGCGATCCCTCCCGCGTCGATATCCATTGGGATCGTATGTATGGGATCGATTTGGAAATCAACCGTGATTGGTTCACTGCACGAGCTGCTATTAATAAATCTCAGCAACGCCGTTTGCGTCTTGGTCCGAATGGATTAGAACAGTTCTCACCAGATCCCGCGGTTTTTGGCAAGTCGTCACCACAGACCTATTCTTCCTTGTCATTGAATGTAGATAGGGATGATCTGGTCGTACGCAGCGAATTCTCGCGCGTGAACGCAGCCCCTGCGCGTGGTAGTTATCGTGGTTATTTGCTGGGTGCAGGTTACCGCTTCGGTAATTTCTTGCCTATGGTGACGATTAGTCGACTGAATGCGTTTAGTGCAAAAGGTGTTGCTGAAGAAGTCGATCGAAATATCGGTCTGAGCCTGCGTTACCAACTGAGCGACAGCAGTGCTTTGAAAGTCCAACTAGATCGCAGTCGCTGGGATTTCTTAAACGGCACGGATAACACGCGCAAGTTGGCCACCGTTTCTTATGACTTTACATTTTAATGGGAGAAGATCATGACCTTTTCTCTTTCAAAAAAAGTGTTATCAGTAGGTTTTTCTGTGCTTACTCTGTTTGGGCTGAATCAAGCTGCGTTGGCTGATGTGGTGGTAATCGTCAATCCAGCTAATGCAGCCAATATCGATGAAGAACAGATTGCCAAGATTTTCTTGGGGCAAACCAAGACTTTCTCAAACGGCGTGGAGGCGGTACCTATCGATCAAAAAGAAGGCACAGTCCGAGAGGAATTTGGCAACAAACTACTCAAGAAAAACCCTGCTCAATTAAAGGCACAATGGGCGCGACAGATCTTTACCGGTGGTGCAAAGCCGCCAAAAGAGTTGGCTAGTGACGATGAGATCTTAAAGTTCGTCGCCAGTACTCCCGGCGCAATCGCGTATATCGATTCGTCGAAAGTGAATAAAACTGTGAAAGTGCTCAAGCACTGAGTAATTTACTGATCATCTGTTTTGAAGTGTCGCGGCAGCCAAAAAATAGGCTGCCGTTTTTGTTTGTTCAATTTGTCAACGACGAATGGATACAAAACCAAATATACAATGCAAAAAGCCCACCAAAGGCGGGCTCTTCAAGTATTGCGTAATTCACTACTAGCCAAGACTATCTGTCAGGTGCTATCAGCTGATCTGGCACCCATGCTATCTGCGTGGTGTACCTGTCTGAATTAGGTAGCTATCAAAATCTGATCACAATTTTGATAGTGCAATTTAACCCAGATTTTCTATTCGGCGCGTCTTTGACGCTATTTGAATATTGGCGGCGCATTTTTTGCCATTTTTCGCGTTCTTCGTTGCTAATAGCTAGCTATTAGCGCCTCATTCACGCAAAAACTGCCTCAAAAAGTGCATCCCCCATCATCTCAAATCCTAATGGAAAATCTGGGTTGTCGAATTATTTGCTGCAATATCGAAAGGCAAAGCGCACGTGAGTCGCGATGCCTGTATCCGAAGCACAAATGATTTTCTTATTTTGTTAAATTGTCTTTCAGCGAACTTGCCGTCCACCTTGAAAGATTCAAGATGGCGGCGTCGCCTGGCTAAACCATTTTCCTACGCCCCACACTATCTGCGTGGTGGTATTGGCCGGTTAGAACCAGTTTGTGCGGCTATTGTGCTATCACCTGGCACAATCTGCGCTTGCTTTTCGAACGAAATTTTTGCGGGGTTTTATCCACCTATGCTATCTGCATAGTGTGAATAACCGGTAATGGTGCCCCATAAATAGGCTCATTCTGAACGATGCTTAACGGTAAAACTAGTGATGTTCATGCAGCGTTTGTTACAAAATTTTGTAAAGACGAATCTTACAAAATTTGAATATTGCTGGCTTTGTCGCCCTTAGGACTAGCGCTGCGTTCGAAAGAAACGCGTTGATTTTCCGACAGGCTTTTGAAACCAGAAGATTGGATGTCTTGAAAGTGAGCGAATAAATCCGCGCCACCAGCGTCAGGTGTAATGAAGCCGAAGCCCTTAGCATCGTTGAACCATTTGACGATTCCAGTTTGAGTGCTCATGTTATTTCCTTTAAATTCAATATGGTAACCACGCTCTCGCAGCGAGAAAATCAGCATGCGAACGGACAGATTACCGATAGGCGAAATTGCCTGCTAGGCACTTAAAACCAAGAGATGAGACCGAAGGAGATAAAACAGAACGACTAGAAGAGAACAGCCATGCGGAATTGGGACCAACAATAAAACGACCTGATGCAAGTACAAGCCGGAATATACACAACTATTCCGAAATCACCTAATTTATTTTTTAAAGTGATAAAAACAATTTGCCCGGCTTTCTTAAATCCTGTGTTGCAGACTTGTTGCAAATTACAGAAACGCCTTTGATAAATACCCTATTCTTGTCTTTATGTATTCACTTTGCTTCATAATAGGCCGATTGCGATATTTCATCCGTCAACGCAGGATACAAAGTAAGCTCGGAATACACAAAATCGACGGAAATTCTTCTTGAAGAAAGCAGGATCAGGATGCAGCCGAATCAAGCAAAATCTGCCACGCAGCATAACGTAGCCGCAGAAACTTCAACCCAGCGTTTATTGTTTTTCAAACGACTGCAAACGCTGACGAACAAAATTCATGCTACCCAAGCGGTTGATCAAATCATGTTAGATTTGAGTCAGGATATTTGTGATTTGTTTGACTGCGACCGGATGACGATTTACGTGGTGGCTCCCGATAAAGCAAATCTGATTTCTAAAGTGAAAAAAGGTTTGAATAGTTTTAAAGACATACGCTTACCTATTTCAGATCAAAGTATTGCTGGCTTCGTCGCTTTGCATCAACAAGTCCTATGCATCAAAGATGTGTATGACGGAAAAGAATTACAAACCTATTCTCCGCACTTGCATTTTCAAAAAGCGATAGATGAACGCACGGGTTATCGCACCAAAGAAATGTTGGGCGCACCCATCGTTGACTCAGAAAATCAGCAACTACTGGGCGTTATTCAATTTATCAATAATCGGCATGGTGTCGCGTTTACGTCTATCGCAACTGAGGGCGTGAAGGAGTTGTGCGAAACATTAGCTATCGCGCTTACCCAAAAAAATAAGCCTCTGAATTTACCGCCGTCTAAGTTCAATTACCTAGTGTCGGAAGGTATTTTATCTGCGCCTGAGTTTGAATTAGCGATTAGTTCAGCACGTAAAAAGCAAATCGACTTAGAAGATGTATTGATCGATGAATTCCAAGTGCAGACAGCGCATATCGGTATGGCGCTATCGAAGTTTTTTGCAGTACCGTATGAAGCCTTCAAACCAGACCGCGTAGTAGATGGCGAGTTGACCAAAAAATTGAAACGTCAGTATGTAGAAGAGACCAATTGGTTACCTATTTCTGATGATCCGACGGGTCTTAGTATTTTAGCGATCGACCCGGAACATGTGAAAACCACCCGCGTAGTCAATCTGATCTTTTCTACGCCTCGTCTACATTACCGGGTGACGACTAAACGTGAATTCAAACTGACAATTGACCAGTTTTTCGGACAAAGTGTCGATACGGGTTCTGTCAGTGAGCTACTTTCGGGTATGGAAGCAGACGAAATTGATGACACTAGCAGCACAGCGGATGTAGCTGCCGCCGCAGACAATGAATTGGTCAAATTACTCAATAAAATTATTGTCGACGCCTATCAACAAGGTGCTTCCGATATTCATATAGAACCACGCCCTGGCAAAGAAAAAACTGTGATCCGGTTCCGCCGTGATGGTTCACTCGCGCCGTATATTGAAATTCCTGCCAGCTATCGCAATGCGCTGTTGGCGCGGATCAAAATTATGTGTGATCTGGATATTTCAGAGAAACGCAAACCTCAGGATGGCAAGATCAAGTTTAAAAAATATGGGCCGCTCGATATTGAATTACGTGTCGCGACCATTCCTTCTTCCGGTGGCATGGAAGACGTTGTGATGCGTATCTTGGCGGCAGGCGAACCGATACCGATGGCGCAGCTTGGCATTTTGCCGCACAATTTGCAACGCTTGAAAGACGTGGTTGAAAAACCCTATGGCATCTTCTTCGTCTGTGGTCCGACTGGCTCGGGTAAGACGACCACTTTACACTCAGTGCTGCACTACTTAAATCGCCCAGAAACCAAAATCTGGACAGCGGAAGATCCGGTGGAGATCACGCAAAAGGGTTTGCGTCAGGTGCAGGTTAATCGTAAAGCCGGGATGGATTTTGCGACGGTGATGCGGGCATTTTTACGGGCTGACCCTGACATTATCATGGTCGGCGAAATGCGCGATAAAGAGACGGTCTCAATCGGCTTGGAGGCCTCGTTGACGGGGCATTTGGTCTTCGCGACCTTGCACACCAATAGCGCGCCAGAGTCGATAGTTCGTTTGCTTGATATGGGCATGGATCCATTCAATTTTGCCGATGCCTTGCTAGGGATTCTGGCGCAGCGTCTGGCCAAGCGTTTGTGTACGAATTGTAAAGTCGCTTATCAGCCAAGTCCGGAAGAAATACAAAGCATGCTCAACGAGTACTGCACAGAATTATTGGCAACGCCAGAGTTTCAAATCGATACCGAGACCGCCAAGCAAAACGTGCTCAAAAAGTGGCAGAAAAATTATGCTGACCCACAAGGTAAATTCACTTTATACCGCCCAGTTGGATGTGAGAAATGTGTTGGTGGTTATAAAGGGCGCGTTGGCTTGCACGAATTGATGGTGGGTACTGAAGGCATCAAAAAGCTAATACAAGAACATGCCCGAGTTGCGCAGTTGTTCACTGCGGCTCTTAGCGACGGCATGCTTACTCTAAAAATGGATGGCATGGAAAAAGTCCTGTCCGGCATCATGGATATGAAGCAAGTTCGCGTGGTTTGTATTAAATAAATACTCAAATAGCTGTCTAAATAGCTGCCTAAATAGTCGGCATCCTTGGAAACTAAAATACTATGTCTAAACGAATCAAATCTCATCAATCAGAACGTCCTTTTCCATTGCGACTGACGGCGCAAGTGGTTTTGTTACTCTTGGCAAGCAGTGCAGTGCAGGCGCAGGACGTGACACCCGTTAAACCGATGGCACGGGTAGAGATTACCGGCTCAGCGATAAAGCGAGTTGATAGTGAATCAGCGTTGCCAGTACAAGTGATCAGCCGTGATGAAATTCTAAAAGCGGGTGTGACGACAGCTGCCGAATTGTTGGCTAAGGTGGCAGCGAATGTGGGCGGTTTGAGCGACGGTATCAGTATTAATGTAGGTGGCGATCAGCGTGGTTTTAACTCGGCCAATTTACGCGGACTGGGTACTTCTTCTACCTTGATTCTGCTTAACGGTCGACGTATGGCGAATTTTGCTTCACCCGGTGATGATGCTGGTGTGGATTTGAATAATATCCCCGCAGCGGCGATTGAGCGGGTAGAAGTTTTACTCGATGGTGCGTCAGCGCTGTATGGTACCGATGCTATCGGAGGCGTCATTAACTTTATCACGCGCAAAGATTTTCAAGGTTTCGAGGCCAGCACACATTGGGGACGTACTCAGGAAGGCGGCGCTGGTAAACGCACCCTTACGCTGGGTGGCGGTATCGGCGATATCGTTAAAGATGGCTACAATATTTTCGCCGTGGTAGATCAGCAGCATACGGATAGTTTGTTCACCTCACAAAGAAAATTTATTCCAGCGCTGCAGATACCTCAGCGCTTGGGGCATCTGCTTTCTAGTTATACCGATCCAGCGAATATTCGTTTGACGTCGAGCCAGCGCGATTACTTGCAAGAACAAGGCTTCAAAATCAATGGCAAGCCTATCGTCAATCGCTTGATCAATTTTTCAGTGCCCAATTGCAAACCGCCTGCTAATCTCTATTTGCCAGTCGGTACAGGTGGTGCGAATGCCTGTACTTATGACTATATGGGCGATACCGAGTTGTACCCAAAATCAGATAAAACAAGTTTGCTCACACGTGCGGTGTTTCAAATAAATCCTGATCATCAGTTCTACGCAGAAGCAACCTGGAGTCAAGCCAAAACATATTATGTCGGCTCCTCCGCGCGCGTGACCGGTGCGATCAATTATAAACTCGTGCCGCAATTGGCGAATATGGGATTGGATACGCTGACCGATGACGATGTGCCCGGTGAGCTCACCCTGCGCATGCGTTTGAAAGAAGCGGGGAATCGTACCAGTGAATTGACTAGCGAAGCGCAGCGTTTCGTCATGGGATTTACTGGCAGCGCTGCAGGTTGGGATTACGATATAGGTTTGAATCAAAGCGTGAACACCGTGCGCGATCGCGATACGCATGGCTATGTTTTGTATGACAAATTGATCGACGGAATCAATCGTGGCTTGGTCAATCCCTTTGGCCCTTCCAGCGCGGAAGGGGTGAAGTATCTGAACAGCATACAAGTCAATGAGGAAGTGCGTTATGCGCGCGGCACGATGACTGCTTTGGACTTCAAAGCATCGCGTCCGTTGATGCGTTTGGACGGTGGTGATTTGTCCTTAGCTGTTGGCGGTGAATTGCGCCGGGAGCGCTCAGTGTTCACGCCATCGGCCTTATTGATGAGCGATAACATCAATAATGATTTTGCTCCCGAAGGTGGTAAAGCAACCAAAGATTCACGTCACGTCGAAGGCGTCTATGCAGAATTGTTGGCACCGCTTAGTAAAGAATGGGAAGCGCAGCTGGCTTTGCGACATGATCGTTACCAAGGCGTTGGTGGCGCTTCTAGTCCTAAGCTTGGTTTGCGTTATCAGCCAAGCAAAGATTTGTTATTCCGAGCCTCCATAGGTAGCGGCTTCCGCGCGCCATCTTTGTCGGATTTGTATCGCCCTACGCAATACAGTTCCACTGCGACTTTGCCTGATCCTGTGTACTGCGCAGACAACGACAATGATTTATCGGTGTGCGCTGATAATTGGAACACTCGCCGTTACAGCAATCCAAATCTAAAGCCGGAACGCAGCCGTCAATATACGATGGGAATGATTTTTGAACCTAGCCGTAACTGGACTTTCAGTATCGATTACTGGAATATTAAACGTAGTAATCTGATCAGCGAAATCGGTGACGATATTATTTTGGGTAATTTGAGCAAATACGGCAATTTGATCACCCGCGATGAAGACGGTTACATCGACTACATCGAGTTGCGCAAAGAGAACCGTGGCGCACAAAAAGCTACAGGCCTTGATCTGGCAATAGAGCTGCATGGTATCAAAACCGATTGGGGTAAATTGAGTGCACGTATGCTCGGCACCTTGATGCTCGATTCTAAATTGCAGACCAATCCCGGCGACGCATACATTAGTAATTTAGGCAAATTCGTGACTGAGGGCGTGGTGCAACGCTGGCGTCATCGTTTGAGCTTGAGCTGGGAACAAGGCGCACTTGCAGCAACGATAGGAAATACTTTTTCATCTGGATACAACGATCAAAATTCTGCGATCAATATCGATGATGGTAGCGTGGTCGCTGCGAACAAAGTGAAAGCTTATTCGCTATGGGATATGTCGGCAAGCTATGTAGTGAACAAAAATTTGAATGTGCGCGGCGGCGTGCAAAATGTGTTGAATACTGCGCCACCTTATTCAAATCAAGCGAACTTTTTCATCTCTGGATACGATCCTAGCTACACCGATCCGCGTGGACGTTTCTTTTATGTGAGTGCGCAGTATTCGTTTAGATAAGATGTGGCGGCATTTTCTTCAGTAAATGCCGCCTTCTTTTGTCATATTCTGTCTATATTAGGATAAAAAATATGCCGTATTTAGGAGTTGGTTTACACGTTTTAGTCGCGATTTTTTTTGCTATTCACGCGATACGCCAACGTCGTGAAATGTATTGGCTGATGATTTTATTTGCCTTTCCTTTGCTCGGTAGTATTGTGTATTTTTTTTCGATTTATTTACCTGATAGTCGCTTGCAGCATGGTGCCAAAAAACTGACCTCAGTGGCTTTAAAGGCGCTGGATCCGGGCAAAGAGCTACGCGAAGCGCAGCAAGTTTTTGAATTGACTCCATCAGCACAAAATCAGATGCGTCTAGCTTCCGCTTATTTGGAAGCAGATGATCCACAGCAAGCGGCAATCCAATATGAGGCTTGCTTGCGAGGGCCTTTTGCCTCCGAGCGTGAAATCATGTTTGGTGCGGCAAAGGCGCGTTTGCAAAACAAGCAGGGTGATGCCGCTTTAGAGTTGCTGCTGAAAATACGTCAATTGCATGCTGAGTTTCGGAAAGAACAGGTCGGCTTATTGTTAGCCCAATCATATGCTTTGCAAGGTCAAAACGAAGCGGCACGCTTGGAATTTTCTAGAGCTGCCAGTGAGCACGGTAGCATTGATGCTTACGCAGAGTTTGCGATTTGGGCACTAAGCATTGGTGATGTCGCCACTGCACAAACGCAACGCCAGGAAATAGAGCGCATGCAAAAGCATTGGGATAAGCATCACTTTGCGATGCACAAGCCGCTATTGAAGCGTTTGGAAACGGCATTTTCTAAAGCCTGACCGTGTCGGCATTTACCTAATAATTATCCCTAAATCTTTGTGGGCGATAAGTCCGCAAGATTTGTCAAATCACTCCATGATACATTTCTACTCATCGAATCTGAGGAGAACAAGATGGAGCAAGAACTTACCACCATCAGCGCCCATCGCGCTAGTTATGAACGCCGTTTTCAGCGCGTGATTGATTTCGTACATGAAAATCTGGAGCGTGATTTAGACCTCAATGTGCTGGCTGACATCGCCTGCATGTCGCCATATCACTGGCATCGAATCTATCAAGCTTTCTGTGGTGAGAGTTTAGCCGCTACTGTGAAACGCCTACGCTTACAACGTGCCGCTGGCTTGTTAGCAAAAACTGAGCAAAGCATAGAACAGATTGCACAGGCCTGCGGTTATCCCAATGTGCAATCTTTTACCCGAATTTTTTCTAGCGTTTATGGGATGCCGCCAGCGAGGTATCGCAAAGAAGGTAGCCACAAGCAGTTTTCTTTACCACAGCACTTGAGGAGTGAAACGATGTTTACTGTCGAAATCAAAGATGTACCCGCCATGCATTTATTGGGCTTGCCGCATCAAGGCGATTATATGGGAATAGGCCAGGCCTTTGATCAATTGCAGGGGGTTGCCGCCAGCCGTCAATTATTTGGTCCACAAAGCAGATCAATCGGGATCTATTGGGATGATCCATCCCTAGTTGCAGAAGCTGAGCTGCGTTCCTGCGCCTGCCTCGTAGTCAGTGCAGAACAGCAGGCAAATCAAGCGCAGGCACCGCTACAAGCTTACGATATTGACGCCGCAAAATGTGCGGTACTCAATTATCAGGGGCCATACTCAGACATGCATGCCGCTTATGAATGGTTATTCGGCGTTTGGCTGCCAGCTTCGGGTTATGAGGCGGCGGATGCGGCGGTGTATGAAGAATACCTGAATGATCCACGCGATACCGCGCCACGCGAATTGAAGACCGCGATTTATCTGGCATTGCGGAGTGCTTAGAAATGCAATCAGGTAAATCAAGTCGTAATACATGAAAGAACGGGCAGCTTGATCTTAAATTTAATCTTAATATTAATCTTAAGCAGCTTGCCCGTTTTGAATGGTAACGCAGTAAAGTATTTGCAGCGTGAAATTACGGTGTAGTCCGGTAATGATGAATCACATCACCCAAACTATGCGCCTGCGGCACCATATGTTGCATGAACCAACCCAGTCCAACAAAAAAAGTGGCGCTGATCAGAAATGGCAAAATAGTTTTGCGAAGTGCAGTGTGTAGCCAATGTCGGGTATGCAGGCCCTTCAAGCGGTGATACAAGCTCGCTGATAGAAACGCATCCACCATTAATTCCGCGAACAAAACTGGCGCGCTAGCAATGACAACCGCCGATGAAGCAAACAGGGCAAGCACTGCAGCGCCAATCGCGATTATGATAAATAAGGGAATCGCAAATTCGTCGGCTTCTCCGGCAACTTCTAAAGCATCACCCACACCGCTAAGTGGTGCCGTAGTTCCTTCTGACGCCAAGCTTTCAAAGCTACTGCTAGCACCCGCTCCAGAAAAATTGCCGCCTCCGGCTTCCAGTATGTTTAAAGACGAACTTGAAACGCCAGATGGCGACGGAATCACATTCAACAAATCAACGGTGTCGATCAGATCGCTACTGCGTTTATACAGCCACAACCAGAGAAGAATAAAAAACACAGCGTAAGCCACGCTAAACGCACAAACATAACGCAGCCATATCGTTAAAAGTCCACAATGCAATAGCAGAACAGAAGTAAGAAATCCGGATAAGCCAGTGAAAGCCACGATCAGTGTCATTTCCAAACGAGGGAAACCATCATGTTCAAGATGGGCACGGATGCGTTGCACGAATTTGTCTCTTGAGAGTTTTGTTTTCATAGATTTGTCGATGAATAAGTTGATGGTTTTCTCGGAAAGCTTGGGAGAATGTAGCGTGTTATGTACACCGCTGTTTGATATGCCACCGATGCTGATTTTTTCCAAGTAGCTGTTCTTACGACGAATACTACGTTTGAAAGTACGAAGAAATCTAGGCAATCAACGTTGCAAAATACCGCGCTTATGTTCAGGAATATGCGCTGACGGATCTTCTGGGCTAAAGATAGAGTGCTGGAAAACACTTCCCCATGCCGCTTTTTGCGCTGGAGGCAATTCTTTAAAACTGAGTAGCGCCTGTAGCAGCAAGCGACAAGGTAAGGGTTTATTGTCGGTCGAAAAGTTCGAGCCGCCCCATCAATAATTAATTAGGACATTTTTTTCAGAGACTCGACGTGATGCCACCCTAAGTTGGGAATACAAATGGCATCGCCTGGATCGAGTATCGCGGTTTGTGCCGTTGCTGTTAGAGCTTATTGTTTAGGCCTGATAGGGCATGTCGAATGTTAACAAGCCCTAAGTAGCTGACCGTTTGATTAAGCACCTTTGGCGATAGATAAAGAACTACGGTTTGTCAGCTTTGCGGTACTTTTCCGTCCTTGACTTTGACGGTGGGTGTTCGGTGCATCGACTTTGCTTAGTAACTGATGCTTATCGGCGCTGATGACCTGTTCATCAACACGAAATACCGTGACCGCCTCGCTGAGCTTGAGTGCCTGGTTGTGCATACTTTCAGCTGCCGCAGCCGCTTCTTCGACCAAAGCGGTATTTTGTTGCGTGATCTCATCGAGCTGGCTGATCGTCGCATTGACCATCGTGATGCCATCACCTTGCTCTGCGCTAGCATCCGCAATGGCTTGTACATCTTGACTCAGCGCTTGAATCTGTTCGACGATTTGATGCATGGTTTTACCGGCGTTTTGTACTTGCTGGTGGCCGGTTCGTACTTGCTCATTGGAGTTGGTGATCAAGATTTTGATTTCCTTCGCTGCGCTAGCCGAACGCTGAGCCAGATTGCGCACTTCGCTGGCAACCACCGCGAAACCACGACCTTGCTCACCCGCACGGGCAGCTTCTACCGCCGCATTTAACGCCAAAATATTGGTTTGGAAAGCGATGCTATCGATGACCGCAATGATGTCATTAATTTGTTTGGAGGATTGCTGTATGCCTTCCATCATATCCGCTAATTGCTCTACCGCTTGTCCACCTTGATTCGCTACGTCAGTACACGAGAGTGCTTTTTGATTTGCCTGCTGAGCGCTATGAGCATTTTGTTTAACGGTGGCGGTCAGTTCTTCCATGGAGGAGGAAGTTTCTTCTAGTGAGCTCGCTTGTTGCTCTGTTCGTTGCGACAAGTCGGCATTGCCATTGGCGATGTCGCGTGAGGCGCTGCCTATGTTGTCGCTGCTTTCGCGTATGTTAGCGACTAGCCGTGCCAATCCTTGACGCATAGCGTCAAACTCTTTGAGCAATTGCGCAATCTCATCATTTGCGCTGCTGCTGATTGTGGTGCTCAAATCGCCATCTGACACTCGCATTACCGCTTGACTTAAATTACGTAGCTCTCCTGAAAAAGCCAGATAAAATCCCGCCAATAAATAACTCGCGAGGCCAAGTAATATTAAGATACCTAACAGCATGGCATTGCGATTCCACACATTGCTTTCTAGCCTGCGCTGCAATTTGGACTCGATCAAATCAGCAATCGTGTTATTGAGCTGAAACCAATCCGTGACCACCTTTTGGCCAGCTGCTAAGTAGGCAGTACCCGAGCTTTGATTTAAGGTGCTGAGGATTTCGTTTTTGGTCCGTTCTAAAAATGTCAGATTTTCCGCTAGCAGTTTACCGCTTTGTTGCTCTAATTCTTTCAGCTCGGGATTGGCGAGCATCACTGCTTTGAGTTGGGCACCGATTTTCGGTAAATCTCTTTGGCTAAGCATGACGTTAGCGTTGATTAAGACATCTTCATTGGGCTCCATTAAACCCGTGTCGATGTACGGTGCACCGCGTGCGCTGGTGTCAGCGATGACGGCGGCGAATTCAGGTAAAGACTTATTGAACAGGCTGATCAGGTAGTAGGTGTCAACTTGCGGGTCGAGGCTGAGGTTGGTATTGTCGGCGACTTTAATCGCCAATTTATCAAGCTGCTCCAGGAGTTGCTGATGCATGAGATAGCTATCTTTGGCTTTACTCGCGGCGGCTTTTTCTTGTATGTTTTTCCAGCTAGCGAGTGCTTGTTGCAAGTCCTCTTGTGTGTTTAAACCCGGGTGTTGTAGGTTTAACTGTGCTAGCTGACTAAACGTTTGTTCGATTTGTGCGCTTAATTTAGACGCATTGCTTATCGCATCGACATTGCCGGACAAACCCAGATGTCGCTGAGCGCGATGTTGTTGGCTCAGTTGTGTCAATTGATGTATCACGCGCACTTGTTGTACGCCTCGTTGTTCACTTTTGGTAAGCGTAATCGATTTGTTTAGCTCCCAGATAAATAGACCGGAGGCCACGATAGCCGGTATCGCGAATAAGCAAGCGACCATCATGAATTTTGGCAGCAGCCGGAGGCGGCGCATACCAGAGATGGCTGGAGCGAAGAACATTAACATAATTACACCGTAAAAATTGACGCAAAGAAATAAAAATTGAAGTCCAAATGTACTTGGTGACTATGACCAGCGTATGACGAAGGGAAGGTCCTTTCGAGCCAAACGTTTGCTGTGCGTATAGTAGATCTATTCGAGGCGACAGGCAATGATTTGCGCGCCCATAATGGTGGCTTGCAAGTGAAATGCCTGCAGAATACGTTGACGTTCTTGCGGATCAGCAGGCAACATAAACGTGACATTCAGTTGAGTGAAGTCTTGGTTGGATACGCTGATCGGCTGATTTAGTTCATAAGCTCTATTTTTTTGTGTGGTCTTATCAGCATTTCTGTCGCTATCTACTGCAAGATCGACAACAGGTGAAGCCGCGGACAATAAGCCTCGCGCCTGCATCTCGGCAATGACCGCAGAGAAGGGTATCGTGATGCAATCATGCGGCTCCAACCAACGCTTGTTGCCACCGTTGCTACTGACGATACCGCCAGTTAGTTCGACGGCCGCATCAGAGATTTTTTCATAATGGAAGGCCTCCCAGCCCGGCAATCCGCGTTGGCGCTGAGCGATTTCCGCCATGATTTGAGCCACTTGTCCGCCGTGCGCCACCATGCCGACCGGTAACATTTCTGAGAAATCGATCATCTTCTATTTTCCTTGAGCAAATATTTTTTTAATGTTTGTGTTGAAACAAGCGGGCAAGCAATGCAAACTGTGCGAATTCTAAGTGTAATTGTGAAATCACAGGTAAAATTCGCAATCGCTTTTTTAAACGATTTACTAATCAGCTGAGCATTTGTTTAGCCGTTTAGCTAATTTATTCTTTGCTGCTTAATTGTTACTCCCATTATTAACCCGCAGCAGTGATAACTGCTGCTTTGTACCGAAAATCATAAAGGAAGACCACGATGTTGATTAAATCCCGTTTCGTCATTGGTAGCGCAATTGCACTCATGGCATTGGCTGGCTGCTCAAAAAGCACAGACAAACCTGCTGATTCAGTAGCAGACGTAATCGCCGCGACCGTCAACGGTAAAGCTATCAGCAAGAAACAAGTTGATATGATCATGAAACAGCAAGCCGCACAAGGTATGCCTGACACACCAGAGATGCGCAAAATGATTATCGACAATCTGGCATTGCAAACTATCGCAGCAGGAGAAGCAGTCAAAAAAGGCTTGGATAAAAAAGGCGAAACAGCAGAACAAATCGAAATGTCACGCCTCGGTATCTTGGCACAAGGCTTCGTTGATGACTTCTTAAAAAACAGCCCAGTAACAGACGCACAATACGCTGCAGAATACGACAAAATCAAAGCAGCAACAGCAGGCAATGAAGTCTCTGCTCGTCATATCTTGGTAGAAAAAGAAGAAGAAGCAAAAGCCATCATCGCTAAATTGAAAAAAGATGTGAAAGTATTCGCAGCTTTAGCGAAAGCCCAATCAAAAGATCCAGGCTCCAAAGAAAAAGGCGGCGACTTAGGCTGGTTTGACCCACGCGGCATGGTGCCAGAATTCGGCGCAGCCGTCGTCAAATTGGAAAAAGGCAAATTCAGCGAAGAGCCAGTTAAATCACAATTCGGCTACCACGTAATTTTGCTTGACGATACACGTACTAAAGAAGCCCCAACTTTAGAACAAGTCAAGCCACGTTTGACATCACAAATTCAACAACAGAATTTGAAAAAATTGTTGGATGAGATGAAAGAAAAAGCCAAGATAGAAATCGTCGGCGCTTCTGCTGCATCAGCTGCCGCCTCTGCGCCTGCCGCAGCGTCTGCTCCAGCAGCGACTGACAAGAAATAATCCAATTTCTCTCTCTCAAAAAAACCGCCAACATGGCGGTTTTTTTGTATCAACTTTTCGATTAAGCGCGCCTTAGTGAACGCTTATCGATGTCTATCTGAACCCAGCTCTTCTATTCGGCAGCCGCATCGGCAAACCTTGGCAGTGTCGTGTCGCGAGGTAAATAGTTGTGCACCTTCATTCCCTAGGCTACCACCACCTATTTGAATTTGTAGACCCACAAGATGACACAGGCATGACTTCACCTAGAGCGAATTCTCTACTGACTGTCACTGAGTCGTCATCTGTTTTTCTTACGATTCGTCCGTCTTGCTGGCTGAAATAAGCTGCATGGCCGTGGCTTTTGTTTTGCATATTTGTTTTTATCAAAAACAGAACTCAAAGACGAGAAATTATTCACCCATAACAATACCTATTTGGACAAGAAAAATGAAACCTCAATTGATGTTAAAACCACTCTGCTTCATGGTCATACAGGCGATAGCAGTCATGTCGCACGCGGCGGTGATCGATACGACAGTTAGCAATAACAATGAGCTAGATGTAAAAGTCGAAACGGTCACGGTCTTAGGCCAAGGACAGTCGCGTCAAGTACAAAATATTACTCGCAGTGATCTAACTAAAGTGACGCCAGGTACTAGCCCATTAAAGACCTTGGATAAATTGCCTGGCGTATCGTTTCAGTCAGCTGATCCATTTGGTAGCTATGAATGGTCGACACGTTTTAGTGTCCGTGGCTTTAGTCAAAATCAATTGGGTTTTACATTGGATAACGTACCGCTCGGCGATATGAGCTACGGTAACAATAATGGCTTGCATATTAGCCGTGCGATCTCAGCAGAAAACTTGGGTCGTGTGAGTTTGTCACAAGGCGCGGGTTCTTTGTCAACGGCATCGACTAGCAACTTAGGCGGCACGGTTCAGTTCTTTTCTGCCGAGCCTAGTGATACGTTTACATTGAGTGGTGAACAAACTTTTGGTAGCAACAAAACTTCCCATACTTTTGCGCGTCTCGATTCCGGAAAATTTGATAGCGGCACAAAATTTGCTTTGAGTGTGACTCGCCATCGTACGGAAAAAACCAAAGGTGCGGGCGAACAGAATCAAGATCAATTCAATTCTAAGTTAGTCCAGAATTTCGGTGATAATCGTTTGGATGCGTTCTTCAATTATTCTGACCGCAAAGAAGTCGATTACCAAGATATGTCTTTAGAAATGACTAAACGCTTAGGTTGGGACTGGGATAACTACGCACCAGACTGGCAGCGTGCAGTGAATGCGGCCAAGGGTATTTTTACTGGCGGTGTTAACAATCTTGATGATGCCTACTATGAAGGTAGTGGTTTGCGTAAAGATAAGCTGGCCGGTGCGACTTTCAGTTGGAAGTTGAGCGACAATACAGAGCTGAAAACAACGCTCTACCATCATAGTAATGAAGGTCAAGGCCACTGGTACACACCATACTCGCCCACTTCAAAGACCGATCCTATTTCGATTCGTACTACTGAATATGAAATCAATCGATCAGGTCTGATCAGTGATCTGAATATGGATATCGGTATGCATTTTGTTAAGGCCGGTTTTTGGTTGGAGAATAGTGACCATACTTTGACGCGTAATTTTTATGCTGCGACTGATGGATCAGATAAAAATTATTTCTTAAGAAATCCTTTTGCAACTGGTTTCAAGCAGAACTTTGATACCGCCACAACACAGTTTTATATCCAAGATACAGTTGAGTTGTTGAATGGTGCTTTGGCCTTGAACTTTGGCTTTAAAACGCCAAAAGTGAAGATCGATGCGAAGAATATAGTCGGCACACGTGCTGAAGGCTCTATCACTGCCAAAGAAAACTTCTTGCCGCAGTTGGGTATGAAGTATCAACTCAGCAAAGAGGATGAGATTTTCGCGTCGATGACCGAAAACATGCGCGCTTATCAACCAGGCGTCTCCGGTCCATTCTCACAAACTCAAACGGCATTTAACACCAGCGTGACACAATTAAAACCTGAGAGCTCAACTTCGATCGATCTTGGTTATCGTTTTAAACGTAGCGATATACAAGGCTCCGTCGCGCTGTATCATGCCGAATTCAAAGATCGCTTATTGAATGTCGCTAACTGTGCAGGTATCGTAGGCTGTCCAAATACCTTCGTTAACGTCGGTAAAGTAGCGACCAACGGCTTGGAAGCTGTGCTGATCTGGAAGTTGTCGAACGAATTGTCATGGTTCAATTCTTACACCTACAATGATTCACAGTATCAATCGAACTATCTGGATAAAGTGATCATACCTGTCAAAGGCAAGCAAGTCGTTGATGCACCTAAGACCATGTTCAATACGGAATTGACTTGGGAAAACGAGAGCTTCTTCACACGTATTGGTACCAAGTTCACCGATAAGCGTTATTACACTTATTTGAACGATGGCAATGCACCTTCGTTCTGGTTGAGTAACTTGGCTTTTGGTATGAAGCAAAAGACTTTCGCTGGTTTGAAAGATGTATCGATCCAAGTCAACGTCACGAATCTGGCAAACACCAAGTACTACAGCACGATAGGCTCAAATGGTTTCGCCACGTCCGATACAACAGGTAGCTTTGCTACCTTGTTGACAGGTGCACCGCGTCAAGTATTTTTGAGCTTGTCCGCGAAGCTGTAATCGCTTTTCAAGGTAATTACTGAAACGAACGCCGGCCTTCATTGGTAAATGAAGGTCGGCGTTTATCATTTGAGCACGAGGGAAGGAAGACAGGCGAACCCTATTGAATCTAAGAGGATCAGCGATCTGCTCTGTGATCGGTGTCGCGTTGATTTCAACATGTCTACACGCTCAGACTAGTGACACTACCAATAAGTGCTACCAATAAGCGCTACCAACGAGTGCTAACAATAAGCGACCAAGACACAACGACACCGATCCAAAAAGTGATTGTGATCGTTGGGGGGAATCGGATTTTCGATAATCTATGTGGTGAATATGAGCCGAAAAAATTGCAGAGTATTTCGAAGTTGCTGTCCAAAGGCACCTAGATAAGAACTTGAATAACAAAAAACCGCCAATCAGGCGGTTTTTGTCTACAGATACGGCACTAGAACATCAATATTTCTTCGCCTTACTAACGCCTTTAACTGTTTCAAAACGATTAGTACTACCACCGCGTGCTGTTGCTGGTTTTTTGACGCGTGGTGCCGCGTCTTTCTCCGCAACACGGCGATTGCCGCCAGCAATGCGTTCTTTCAAAGGCACTGGTTTGGCATTGACTAACATAGTGCTAGGGCCGATTTCTTTGATGTCGAGTTTTTTACCAGCGACCCACACACCTTTCAAATGCGTGAGGATGTCTTTTGGCATGCCGACTGGCAGATCGACAGTGGAGTGGTCATCGAATAAACCAATATGACCGATTAATTTGGCATCTAAGCCCGCTTCATTGGCGATCGCACCGACGATGTTACCTGGGGTGACGGCGTGTTGTTTGCCGACTTCGATGCGGAAAGTTTGCATAGGAATCGCGACTTTGCCTTTGCTGTCAGCGCGTTTTTTGTCGGCTTTGGCTGGTGCTTCATCGGCTGGGAATGTGGCTGCACGTTCGACGACTTTGTCGAGTTTGCTGCGATCGGTTTTCTTTTCAAAACTATCGCTGCGCTCTGTGCGCTCAGCACGTGGTGCGCGCTCAGTGCGATCGCTCCGTTCGGCTCGTTCACTAAACTTGCGTGGTGCTTCTTCGTTGCTGCTAGCAGCTTCGCCATCGGCACGAATGTTTAAGGCCTGACCTGCAACTCGCACGCTCTTCAAATGAGACAACATATCTTTTGGCAAATCTTCTGGCAGATCTAAGACCGTATAATCGTCGTAGATGTCGATGCGACCGATATGCTTGGAATCGATGTTCGCTTCGTTCGCAATCGCGCCGACGATGTTGCCTGGCTTAACGCCGTGTTCATGACCTACCGCGATGCGGAAAGTGCGCATGCCAGGTTCGGCAGTACGCGGGCTGTGCTCACGACGTGGGCCGCGAGTTTCGCGATCACTACGGTCACCAAATCTGTCACCGCGGTCGCCACGATCACTACGTTCGCCGCGTACAGGACGATCACCACGCTCTGTACGACTGCTGCGCGAAGGCGCTTCATCACGCCAGCTATCGTCGCTCTTGACTTCGCGTTTATTCTTGTCGAGTAGCAGTGGCTCAGTGCCGCGTGCCATCTTCGCTAAGGCTGCAGCGATTTCAAATGCGGGTACGTTATGCTCACTTTCGTATTCAGAGATCACGTTCAAGAACTGTTCGAGTTCACCTTGAGCCAACGTCTCAGTGATCTGATCTTTAAAGCGCGAAATACGCACATCATTAACAGCTTGAATAGTCGGCAATTCTAATGGTGACACTTTTTGACGCGTTGCTCGTTCGATCGCTGTTAAGAGATTTTTTTCACGTGGAGTGATAAACAAAATCGCCTCACCGCTACGACCTGCACGACCAGTACGACCGATACGATGCGTGTAGCTTTCAGGATCGTGTGGTACGTCATAATTGACAACGTGGCTGATACGTTCTACGTCCAGACCGCGGGCGGCAACGTCAGTCGCGACCAGAATATCGATCTTGCCGTCTTTTAATTGCTGGATAGTGCGTTCACGTTGTTGCTGTTGGATATCGCCATTGATCGCAGCGACAGAGAAACCACGTGCTGCTAATTTGGAAGCGAGTTCTTCGGTGCCGAGTTTGGTGCGAGCAAAAATAATCATGCCGTCGAAAGTCTCAGCTTCCAGAATACGTGTTAACGCGTCCAACTTATGCATGCCACTGACCAGCCAATAGCGTTGACGGATATTGTCTGCAGTGCCGGTCTTCGCTGCGACCGTAATTTCTGCAGGTTTGTTCAAATAAGTTTGTGCGATGCGTTTGATCACGGATGGCATCGTCGCGGAGAACAACGCGGTCTGATGACCTTCTGGCGTCTCTTGCAAGATGCGTTCTACGTCATCGATAAAACCCATGCGCAGCATTTCATCGGCTTCATCCAGCACTAAGGTTTTGAGTTGGGATAAATCAAGTGAGCCTTTATCCAAGTGATCAATCACGCGACCCGGCGTACCCACCACCACATGCACACCACGGCGTAGTGCAGATAATTGTGGACCGTAACTTTGACCACCGTAAATCGGCAAGACGTGAAAACCAGGAATGTGCTTAGCGTAAGTCTGAAAAGCCTCCGCTACCTGAATCGCCAACTCACGCGTCGGCGCTAATACCAGTGCTTGCGGTGCAGTTTGACGAATGTCAATGTTCGACAAAATCGGCAGCGCGAACGCAGCAGTTTTGCCAGTCCCTGTTTGTGCCTGACCTAAAACGTCACGGCCTTCTAACAAAGTTGGAATAGTTGCGGCTTGAATCGGCGATGGCGATTCGTAACCAACGTCGCGCAGTGCGCGTTGGATGGCTTCACTCAATTGCAGGTCAGCAAAGGTGATAGACGGGGGTAATTGGGCTTCAGACATGGGGCGGGCTCACTAGAGGAACATCGGGTACAAGAGGCGCGTTTCTCGCAGGATGCGAAAAAGCATAAGGGCGTAGTTTACTCTCTCACGCCCTATATACCTAATTGCTTTGCCTATTTGACCTTAAAAAGCCCTAAATTCACTGATTTTGAGCTGAAAGTGCATGTTAAAAATTTAATTTTGAGTGAATTTTTTGCATTTTTAGACAAATCCAAGGTTTCTACTGTTGGTATTAAAGTTCTCCAGATTCGGCAATAAACCGAGTAATTCGGAATCGGAAATTCCCATCCATTTACCCAATGTGGCGGCGTATTGATCGACCGAGGTCGTTGGTAATAATCGTCCCTGGCCGACATCGTCGGGGCCATTGCTGGCGACAATTGGAGCGGTGCCGTAAAAGCGTTTGCCGTTCACTGCGCCGCCGAGCATGAAATGCATACTGCCCCAACCATGATCACTGCCGTCGTTGTTGCCACTCAAGGTGCGGCCAAAATCGGAGGCGGTAAAAGTAGTGACTTGGTTCGCAACACCCAACTCCAGTGTCGCATTGTAAAAAGCCGCCATCGCATCTGCCACGGTTTTCAGTAAAACGGGATGTTCTGTGAGCAAACCATCGTGATTGTCGAAGCCACCCAAGGACACAAAGAACACTTGGCGCTTGGCTCCCAAAGTTGGTGCCGAAGCGATCATGCGAGCCACCATTTTGAGTTGATTTCCGAGGCTGTTTTCGGCTGGGAATATGGTCTTGATTTCTGGCCCGGAAGTGAGCGCGCTGCTGAGCACAACATCGGCGTCGATGGAACGTTTACTCACACGGTTGTATTCATTTTCAAATAGATGGGTGCGACTTTGTGTGACCAGACTGCGCAAAGCGTCGGAACAGGCGCTGGAACCAAATAGAGGTGATTGCAAACCAGTCAGTGGCACTGATCCATTAGTGGTGATTTGGTATTGTACGGCTTGTTTGCCCGCTAAATACACGGCGTTGCCGGACACGTTGACGCAAGTAAAAGTGGCATTGCCATTGCCCGATGCGAACAAATCGCCCATGCGACCACCCCAGCCCGACGTTGCGCCTTCAGGTGAGGAAGATTGCCAAACCGATTGCTGATCATTATGGGAGAACAATTTGGGTGGTAGTGGCACGCTTTTGTTGCTGTACTCAAGTTTGCTGGTAGGTTGTATCAAGGTGCCGACATTGAGCAGCACGCCCATTTTTCCGGCATTAAAGATAGGGAGTAGGGCTGCTAATTCAGGTGCCAGCGCAAATTCACGCGCAACACCTGCACTATCGACAGGTACGTCGCTGGGTACCAATAGCGTTGAGCTCAAACTGGCGCGTTGATAAGCCAAGCTGGGACGCAGTTGTTGGTAGGCGTTGTAGTTACTGCTGTCGTAAGGTACGAGCGTATTGCCGTAATCATTTCCTCCATACATAAAGACACAGACGATCGCTTTGTAATCCGTCGCGGTGGCCGCTGCAGCTTCTGCCATTGCCGCTAGATTGACCGCCCAAGGTGTGGCGACACCGGCGACGGCGAGCGCGGAGCCGCGTTGTAAAAAAGCGCGACGCGATGCATTGATGTTATTCGGCTTATTTGAGTTCATGATGGTCTCTCTTCTTTCTCTATTTTAAGACGATAAATTCAGGTGCCGCCAGGATCAGCGTCAATGCTGCATAAATTCTTTGACTGCGATTCCTGTCATTGCTCGAAGGCATGCTGGCAATCGCATTTTTGATATTGGTGATGTTGGTGCTACCAATTTGGTTCGCTGCCAGTAATAAATTCAATTCATCGACTAAGGCTTGAGGATTGTTCGCCAGTGATAAGAGAGGGTTGTAATCCGCAATGAGATCGCCGGCGATTCGAGAACCGCTTACAGCGTTTTGCATGAAATTGATATAGCCGACGACCGATGATTCGCTGACGATTTGCATCTCAGGTGCGACTAAGTTGGCATTGGCGATCGCGCTGTTGGGCGGCACATAGCCAGGTCGGAAAAAATTGAAAACAGAGGGTGAACGCAGCGGACTTTGTCCCAATTTAGTGCCCGCATCCGAAGTGTCACCGACGCGCCAGGTGTCGCTGGCGGAGTTGGCGTTGAAGGCACGTGCCCAGTTCAAAAAACGAACGATCGGTTCGCGTACTTTACCGAAAGTGGGGTTCGTTAAATTGATAGCATTACGCGCTTCGTCATCAAGAAGGATCGCTTTGATGACCGCTTTTAAATCGCCCTTAACACCCATGCTATTGCTGCTAAACACCGAACTGACGCGCGCCACGTAAGCTGGACTCGGATTGCTGGTGACCAGACGTTGTATCAGTTGGCGCGAGATAAATGGCGCGACATTGGGATGCTTAAAGATGATGTCCAAACTCATGCTTAAAGCCGCTTCACCACTCAGACCCGCTGGGACGGTTTCACCGAGAAAGCTGGCGGCACCTGTTTCGTGCTTGCTGGGAACTTGTTTGAGTGGACGGCGATGGTAATCGGGGGTGTTTAGATTACTGCTACTTAAATCAAAATCCCAACCAGTGAAGACGCGGGCGAGACCCGTGATGTCGTCTAGCGTGTAAGTTTCTTGCTCAACACCATCTCGTAACACTGGCGTGCCGTCGGGATGTAGTTGCAGCAAACCGATGGTGAATAACTGCATGAGTTCACGCGCATAATTTTCATCGGGGAGTGCGCCGGTACTGGGATTGTATTTTGTATTGCCACGGAAAGTCAGATACAAACTCATTGCGCTTGAGGTACTGACTTTTTGCAGTAAGTCGCGGTAATTGCCAAAACAGTTAGCTTCCAGTATGTCTAGGTAACTGGCGGCGGCAAATGCCTTCCAACCTCCACCGTTGACCAGACCATTGATGCTGATGACCAAAATTTCTGATAAGGCCAGCGTTATTCTTTGACGCAAAGTATCTGGGGAATTGAGTAGTTTGCGCCAGGCACAAGCATCGAATCCTACCTGTGAATTGCGCAAACTGATGTCATTCATGCCTTTTGATACTAGCCAATCCCAACGACTCATACTGAGTGGTATGGCCATTTGTTCATCAAGCCAACTGCTGTAGCCTAAACTCTGTACGCTTTGTATTAGCGCTCGGGTGACGCCTAAACCCGCTTGCGCTAAAAACCGCGCGGCTTCTGCATCGCTAATGGGGGCAAGCGCTGAAATGCTAGGTGCACCTGCCATGCCGGTATTGCTAGTCGCGTTGGCGTTATTGGTATTGTTGGCATTATCGATCATTGAGCTATTGCCACCGCATGCGCTGAGCAGACCCATAATGCTCACGCTAGCAATTGCGGTATTGGTGTTTGAGTTGGTGTGCCTTGTCGTCGTGTCTTTGCTGGCAGCGTTGTCAGTGGGCGTAGGCCGGTTGGGGGAGATTGTCGTTGTCATCATGTTCCCTGTCTGCAGTGAGTGATTGGTGCGTCAATAAGAATCCGTGCCTGCCGCAAAATTGCTGAATGACTGCAGTAGGAATGTGTCCAGATTAGTGAAGCCTGCGGAGATGAACAAGTAGGCTTTGTAAGCAAATGTGAGCGCTGAAACAGAGGCATCAAAGCGGGTTTCAGCGGCAGAAAGGGCGATATTGCGGTGTTTTGCTGCGAAGTTTTGTTACATCTATTGCGCAAATACACAATTCACTTAGCGCGGACTAAGAAAAGTGCCAGTAAATCAAGTATCTGCAATGCTTTGATACAAGCTTTGGCTCAGATTGAGGTATCCTTGCCAACTTCCATGAAACGCAAAGCAATTTGAATTAGAACCGCATGAAGTTGTACACAGAATCACGAGAGCGCGAGCTAGAAGAGCAGGGAACTATTCAGATCCACATTCGTATCCGGCCTAAACGTCTGGCTGTGATTGTGTTGGTGCTGTTATTGCACGGCTTGTTGCTATTTTTCTTGTTAAAGATGCGTGCAGACATTCAAAACGGCAAACCGGTGGGTGGCCCTATGGTTTTTGTCATGGACAAAATTGCTCAACTCAAAAAGGGCGAACCTACGCCTAAAAAATCTGCTGCAAAAGCACCACCAAAATCTTCCAATAAAGCGGTTTCACGTCCCGTTAATCCCGATGCGATTGTCGAGCGGACGCAAGAACCAGTAAAACCGGTGAAAGTTGAAGAACCATTGCCCGATATGGCTAGCATGATCAATGCTGCACGAGAACGCAGACAACAATCTGAAGCTACAGCCGCTGCCGAAAATCAGGCCGCACAACAAGGTCAGCGCGGACAAAGTCCACAAGAAATTGCCGAAGCAAACGTGAAGCGCAGTATGCAGCGAGCTTCCGGACAAGATGGCACTAGTGGTGTGTTTCAGATCATCAGTAAAAGCGTGCGTATGGGGACTTTCTCTTTCCGTGGATGGAAGGTGAATAGCAATGGCTGGAAGCAAACCATCGAAGTGGATGCCGGTTTGAATGGCAATATCGATCTAGCGATGGTGCGTAAGATGATAGAAATTATTCGCACCCATTACAAAGGCGATTTTCGGTGGGAATCGAATCGCTTGGGACGTGTGGTGAACTTATCAGCACGGGTGGAAGATAGCGCGGAGTTAGAAGCATTTATGCTGGAAGAGTTCCCAGAGTTCGCCAAGCCTAAGCGTTGATTTGTGATCGCTTAGGCTCGACTTGATTCTCCGTTGAGATGATGAAAGTTGGCGCTGTTTAGCAATGTTAGAATACGGTTTATATTCAATTGCGGGAGAAATATCGTGCTCAATCTACATTTGGGAAACATCGGGCAAATTATTCAACTGGCAATTGCCCCTGTATTTTTGCTAACCGGTGTCGGCACTAATCTGACTGTTTTGACCAACCGACTGGCGCGCATTATTGACCGTTCACGAGTGTTGGAAGATATTGTTACCTCGCATCGCGACAAAGGCTTAACGCCAAACATGCGAATAGAGTTGGACGAGCTTTATCAGCGTTCACACTTAATTAATCGCGCGATTACGCTCAGTTCAACTTGTGCCTTACTGGTATGCCTGGTAATTGCCGCATTGTTTCTTGGCGATGCTTTGGGTCTGCGACTCGATAAAATTATTGCTTCTTTGTTTGTACTTGCCGTATTGGCATTGGTCGGTAGCTTTATCTTCTTTTTGCGTGAAATTTTCGTCGCAACCAAAACTTTAAAACGTCAGCGCGAACATGGCGCGAAGTTTTTGCCTTAGTTTAATCCCAGTCAATGCTTTAAGAGCGTGAACGAAAAACCACGCTCTTGATCATTCGCCCTTGAAACCAGCGTCTAAGGCTTGTGTTGTCCCTCATTTGAGGCACAATGGAATTTCTTATTGCTTCATTGAAGACTGCGCTCACAGACACACTCGTTGTGCGCTTCTGAATTAGCGAAATAAGTAATTCCCCTAAAGGAGTTGACGATGATGACCGTGCCCATCATTATAGATTTCGAAGCATCCGGTTTTGGACAGGGTAGTTATCCAATTGAGGTCGGATTTTCTGGTCGTCATGGCGAAGGCTGGTGTTCTTTGATTCGCCCCGAAGAAGATTGGCACCATTGGGATGCCGAGGCCGCCAAGATGCATGGTATCCCACGCGAGATATTGGTTGAGCGCGGCAATACACCGCACTTTGTTGCTGAACAGTTAAATTTTTTCCTTGGCGGTCGTACGGTGTACACCGATGGTTGGGGACAAGACTACATTTGGATGTCGCGCTTGTTCGATGCGGCGCAGCTTACGCCTAGGTTTAAACTCAATGATCTTTTTGAAATTATCGAAGAAGAACAAATGCCCAACTGGTATGCCACCAAAGAACAAATTGCCAAAGAACTATGCGTTGCGCGACATCGCGCTAGCAGTGACGCGCGGGTGTTGCAATTGACCTGGTTGCGCACCTTTGATGATGCGAAGAAACAGACTGTATAAAAAATCAGTCTTTTTTGTCGATCCGCAGAAACAGCCCCTTACAGTCCCGTATAATATCGGGATGCAAAATCTCCTACACAATCTCAATCCTGAGCAGCTCGCTGCCGTCACATTACCTGCGCAATCAGCTTTAATTTTGGCGGGTGCTGGTTCTGGTAAAACCCGTGTCTTAACCACGCGAATTGCTTGGCTAATTCAGACCGGTCAGATCTCGCCGAACGGTGTGCTGGCAGTGACTTTTACCAACAAATCGGCCAAAGAAATGTTGACCCGTTTGTCAGCAATGTTACCGATCAATACGCGCGGGATGTGGATAGGCACTTTTCACGGATTGTGTAATCGCCTACTGCGCGCCCATCATCGCGATGCGGGTTTGCCGCAGACTTTTCAGATTCTGGATTCGAGCGACCAACTTTCTTTCATCAAACGCTTATTGAAAGCCAATAATATTGATGACGAAAAATATCCGCCTAAAACTTTGATGTATTTCATCAATAGTGCCAAAGATCAGGGTTTGCGTGCGGCGCAGGTGGATGCTTATGATGATTTCAATCGCAAGATGGTGGCGCTGTATGACCTATATGATTTGCAATGTCAGCGCGAAGGTGTAGTTGATTTTGCTGAACTTTTGTTACGTACGTACGAGTTACTTAGTCGGAATCAACCACTGCGCGAACATTATCAGGCTCGCTTTAAACATATCTTGGTCGATGAGTTTCAAGACACCAATGACTTGCAATACAAATGGCTCAAGTTGATGGCGGGCACGCATGGCGCGGTGTTTGCCGTGGGTGATGATGATCAAAGTATTTATGCGTTCCGTGGTGCGAATGTTGGCAACATGGCCGCATTTGAAAAAGAATTTCGTGTCGAAAATCTCATCAAGCTGGAACAAAACTATCGTTCGCATGGACATATTCTGGATACGGCGAATGTGCTGATTGAACACAATAGTAAGCGCCTTGGTAAAAATTTACGCACCGATGCCGGGCATGGCGAATTGGTCCGAATTTTTGAAGCGAGTAGCGATATTCAAGAAGCACAATGGATTACGGAAGAAGCAAAGAATTTAATTCGGGATGGTTTCGAACGTAGTCAGATTGCGATTTTGTATCGCTCGAACGCACAATCACGCGTGATCGAACATGCCTTGTTTTCAGCGAGTGTGCCGTATCGGGTTTACGGCGGACAACGCTACTTTGACCGCGCCGAAGTGAAGCATGCAATTGCTTACTTGCAGTTGATGGACAATCCGCATAATGATTCTGCGTTTATGCGCGTGGTGAATTTTCCGACGCGCGGCATAGGTGCGCGCTCGATAGAACAGCTGCAAGATGCCGCTAAACAATACAATATTTCCTTATATGCAGCTGTGCCTTATGTCAGTGGTAAAGCCGGTTCTTCGCTAGGTGGTTTTGTAAAACTGATTGAAGGCGCGCGCTTTGAAACACAAAATTTACCTTTGCCAGAAATGGTGCAAGTGGTACTCGATCTGAGCACTTTGCTGACGCATTATCAAAACGAAAAAGAAGGCGCAGATCGCATAGAAAACTTAGAGCAGTTGGTGAATGCGGCGACTTTGTTTGTGTCTGAAGAAGGCTTCGGGCATGACGCGCCAGCTTTGGCGGGGCCAGCATCGCGACCAGCGAGCAGTTTGATCGCAAACGGGGATGGCATAGAAATTATTGATGCTGATGCCGCCTTACCAACCGTGATGTCACCGCTGTCTGCTTTCTTGTCGCATGCGTCTTTGGAAGCGGGTGATAATCAGGCGCAAGTCGGGCAAGACGCCTTGCAATTGATGACCGTGCATGCGGCTAAAGGCTTGGAATTTGATGCAGTGTTCATCGGCGGTTTGGAAGAAGGTTTATTCCCACACGAAAATAGTAGTCAGGAAGAGTCGGGCGTAGAAGAAGAGCGACGTCTGATGTATGTGGCGATCACCCGTGCTCGGCAACGTTTGTACATGACGTTTTCTCAGACGCGTATGTTGCATGGGCAGACCCGTTACAACATGCGTTCACGATTCTTTGAAGAGATGCCGGAAGCGTCACTAAAATGGCTGTCGCCTAAAATTCAACCAAGCTGGTTTGCGCGGCCAAAATCGGCGTGGGATGAAACACCGGAATCCGGTGCCAATGCCATTGCGCAGAGTTTTAACAAAAAACAGGTCAGTATTGGAAGCGGCTGGCGAATAGGCGAAAACGTCGCTCACGCCAAGTTTGGCGAGGGCGTTATCGTGAACATCGAAGGTAGTGGAACGAATGCCCGTGCCCATATTAATTTCGGTAAATTTGGCATGAAACTGCTCGACCTGAGTATCGCCAAATTAGACCGGACTTAATTTTAGAATTTAGGCATTAGACGTTGGATATTAAACATTAGACATTAGACGTGATACGCGGTCGTGGTCATTAGCTTGGCCATACCCCGCATCACTGCCTTGACTGGCGCGGGTAAGTCGCTAGCACCCAAATTTTGTGCAGCAGCACCGTGTTCAATCTCATCGACTCGCATTTGTTCGACGATCGCTCGCGATTTTTCGTCTGTTGGAGGTAATGCTTGTAAGTGGCTGGCGAGATGCGCTTCCACTTGCTTTTCCGTTTCCACGACAAAGCCAAGGCTGATCGCATCACCGCACCGCCCTGCCACCAAACCGCAAGCATACGCGCCGACGTACCAAAGCGGATTAAGCACACTGGTATGTGAATTGAGTTGTTTTAGGCGTTCTGCCGTCCACGCCAGATGATCTTCTTCTTCTACGCTAGATCGCGCAAACTGCTGGCGAACATCGTTCGACTTCGAAAACACCGCTTGAGAGTCGTACAGTGCTTGTGCACACACTTCACCGACGTGATTGACTCGCATTAGTCCCGCGCTATGTTTTTGTTCTGCGTCTGACAAGCTGTGCTCAGTGCAAGCATTGCCGGGCGTCGTGCGGGAGGCTTTTGCTTGACCAGAAATAACCCGGAGCGCGCGGTCAAAATTAATCAAAAAATGATCGAAATTTTTATTAAACATGGTTTTTCGAATGCCTGTGAAAAAAGGATATTGTAAGCGCCCATGCGGCAAAAACCTTGATTGCGCACAAATTTTGCGTTAACAGAAAACTTGGTTTTGTTGCTATTTTTTCGTGCTTTACTTGTGCAATGTTGTTGCAATGCCACATAAATCGGAAATATGTCTTATAATAGCGTGATTCAATTTGCCCAAAAGAGTGTTATTTGTTCCAATGCCACTTAGTATACGAGGCAAAAAGCATCCGCGCGTATTTTTTGCGTGGCGGCACCAAGAGACAAAATTTATGACAGATAATTAATTTACAATACTGTCTATTAAAGAAATTTATTAACCTTTGGAGAGTTTTTCAATGAAAAAATCACTTATCGCTTTCGCAGTATTGGGTGCATTCGCATCTGTTGCATCCGCTCAATCTTCCGTTGTTTTGTACGGTGTAGTTGACGTTAATACAACTTACGTGTCTAATCAAACAGTAGCCGGCGGCAAAAAAATGTCTATGGACACGAGTGGTTTGAGCTCATCTCGCTGGGGCTTTAGAGGTAGTGAAGATCTGGGTAACGGCTTGAAAGCAAACTTCAATCTGGAAAGTTCATTGAACGTTGATACAGGTACTGCGGGTTCCTTGTTTGACCGTACAGCAGTGGTTGGTCTCTCTAGCTCAACAATGGGTACATTGAACGCAGGTCGTCAAACTAACTTGGCTTACGATACATTGGTGCAAGTTGATCCTATCGGCGGCGCATATTCTGGTACTAATCCAAATATCTTTTTTGGTGCAATGAATGGTTCAAGTCTCTACAGTGCGCATGGCGCAAGTAGCGGCGTTACTTCTGCAGCGCGTCAAAACAACTCTATCAAATATGCAGCACCAAGCGTATTGGGTGGCATCGTATTTAGCGGTATGTATGGTTTCGGCGAAAAAGCTGGCGACACACAAGCAAGCAGCTACATGGGTGCATCAGCAACTTTCTCTGAAGGTGGTTTGACTGCAGTGTTCTCTTACTCACAGTCCAAAGATGCAACAAACAATTCTACTTTGCGCGCTTACACAGGTGGTGCTAAGTTTGTTGTGAACTCAGATGTTACATTGAAAGTAACTTACGCTGAAAACGAAGTTAACACAACAACTCGTAATGTTGGCGTTTTTGGCGTAGGTGCTGATTTTGCTGTTGCGCCTGCAACAACTCTGTCAGCTGGCTACTATGGCACACGTCGCTCTGGCGATGTTAAAGGCAAAGTAGATACATTCGTGGTATTGGGCAAATACGCTTTCAGCAAGCGCACTGCTGCTTACACTTCTTTCACATATGCAAAAGCAGGTTCTGCATTGGCTAAAGATACTGACATCGGTGTGATCATCGGCGCTAACAACCGTTCTGCAGCTCGTTTCGCACTCGGTGTAAATCACGCATTCTAATTTGCTTAATTTAGCAAATTTGCAAAAAAAACTGCCTTCGGGCAGTTTTTTTTTGAACTATATCTTACATAGTTTGCTCTAAACTCGCAGTTTCTGTTGCTCCTCTCTGGCCGTACTATTCCCCTTCTGCAATGCTGACATCAAACGACGATGTGCAGGGTATTCGTTTTGCTACTATTGAGAATTTGGACAACGACTCATTAACGATCAAAATTCCAATACCTAACATCATGAAGAAAACCCTGTTTGCTGTGAGTGCCTTGTTCTTGTTAGCGATCTGTCCAGCACAAGCGCAATTTAAGGCAGTCCGCCTAGACCCCGAAACACACAGCATTAAACTTGATGGCAAGCTAGATGAAAAGCAGTGGCAAGATGCTGAAGTATTTGATCGCTTTTATCAAACACAGCCGTTTGATAAAGCCTTGGCGCATGAGCGTACCGAGGTGCGCGTACTGTACGACAATCGCTTCCTGTATGTGGGTATAAAAGGTTTTGATTCCGACCCAAGCCAAATTCGTGATTCATTCTCGCGTAGAGATAAGGTGAGTATCGATCAGGATTTCTTTGGCTTGTTCATTGACCCAAGTGGCGGTCATAAAGCTGCACAAGTGTTTTATGTCAACGCGAGGGGCACAGTGATGGATGGTATCTACAGTGATACCAGTGGCGACGACACTGCGCCAGATTACGAATTCTCCGTCGTCACTGCGCGCTTTGATGGTGGTTGGAGCGCAGAATACAAAATCCCGTTTGCCTCGATTGCTTATGACAAGCATTCCACAACACCTTGGAGTCTGCTGGTGATGCGGAATATGACACGTGATCAGCGATATCGCATGTATAGCGGTGCAGTGACTCGTGCTACCAGTTGCAATTTGTGTTTTTCTGATGCGATTACTGGTATGCAGGAGTTACCTTCTGGGGTCAATTGGAGTGCTACGCCACAGTTGGTGATGCGTCGCTCGACCGACGAGCAGGCGAGTGGGTCGACGAAATCAGAACGTTCAAATGATTTAAGTCTGGATATGAAGTTTCGGCCGAACTCTTCGACCACGATAGACGCCACGATCAACCCTGATTTTTCACAAATTGAACTGGATTCGCCACAACTATCGGGCAATACACGCTTCAGTATTTTCGTTCAGGAAAAACGTCCGTTCTTCTTGGAGGGCGCTGATATATTTCGCACGCCCTTTAATGCAATTAGTACGCGTAGTATTGCCGACCCTGACGTGGGTCTGCGATATACCCAACGAGATGCGAATAAGGATTTTAGTATTTTGTCAGCGCGTGATGCAGCGGGTGGATTGGTATTGGTGCCGCACACCTATTACACCGCCTATGCGACCAGTACTGTAGCGTCGATGGCAACCGATGCACGAGCTAATTTTAGGATGGGGTCGCTGTCAGTAGGCGCGATCGCTACCGACCGAACCTATGCAGATGAAAAAGGCTATAACCGTGTTGCGGGGCCCGATTTTGTTTGGCAAGTAGACCGTAACCAAATGATGCGTGGACAATTGCTGATGAGTTCAAGCAATGCGCAAATGGACGTCAATGGAAATTTAATGCGTGGCGTTACGAAGAATGGGCATGCAGCCTATTTCGACTGGTCGCGTGGTAATGATCAATGGGGCGTTTCGGCGAGCGTACGTGATTTGAGTAAAGACTTTCGGGCGGATAATGGATTTTTTTCCCAAGTCGGATTTCGTAGCATCAATACCGATCTGACAAAAAAATTCGGTCGCGTTGGTGCTTTGAATGAATTGAACGTCTATGTGTTGGGCGAATACAAATTAGACAACGACGGCAAACTGATGGCGAAAAACCTCATGCCCGGGGTGCGTATTGCCGGACCTTATGATAGTTCTGCTTACCTCAACATCAGTCCTGCCGTGAAGAATCGTGTGAATCAAAATGGTGAATTGTTTTCTTTGGCGCGGATAGCGACAGGCTTCGCAGCGAGTCCGGGTAAGGCGATTGCGCGTGTTGCGTTTGATATGTCGTTCGGTGACGTGATTGATATTTTGGCGAATCGTCTCGGTCGTGGCGGTTCCTATTCTATGAGCGCAAAATTGCGTCCGATAGATCGTTGGGAGCTGGAACCTAGCTATGCCAGTAGTTGGATCAATGAAGAAAATACACGTAGTGGCAATCGCGCTTATATGGAAACTGCCTTGCGGATTAATAGCATCGTGCATCTGAGCTCGAAGGATACTTTGCGACTCATCATTCAGGATGCTCGAACTACGCGCAACCCCGAGATGTATGCAATTACGGTTGCGCCCGACAGTAGCCGGAATGTGAATTCTGTGGTGTACACCCACCATGCAGGTGTCGGCACTGCGACTTATTTAGGCTGGACGATGACCAAATCTGAAACCCCAGGTTTTGTTGCAAAGCGCAAGCAAGCGGAGTTGTTTGCTAAATTATCATGGCAAATTTAGCTCTGAATGTGTAGACAATTAATGTAAGTGATACAAGCAAAATAGCAGGGCGGCTAAGTCGCGACATACTTTTTAATCAACAAATCGTATTTGACGACAGCCGCAGACTTCGCTATTCTTCGCACATTGCGCCGATTTGAAATCAGCTTGCGGGCGCAGTTTAAGTATCTAAAACGATATTTGAGCAAATAAATACGGCTAAAGCGAGCTTGAATGCCGCAGTATCTTCCCCCCCATTCAGCCCCTCTTTTAGCCCCTTTTTAAATTAGGCCTTACGCAAAACAGACGCTGACGTCGTTTCGTTCGCCTCGCCGTACAATTGTACTGTCTTCGGCTCCGTGCCTAGTCAGCGCAATTTTGCGTAAGTCCTAAAATTTGTTTTTTAAAGTTGAGACTGGTTTGGTCTCTAGGGAATAGCTTATGTCATCCGTTGGAATCGTCACGCCACAAGCGTATCGCTTCAGTGAACCTTTGCCCTTGCAAAGCGGCACCAGCATCGCCGATTACACCTTGATGGTGGAAACTTATGGCACGTTGAATGCCGATAAATCGAATGCGGTTTTAGTCTGCCACGCCTTAAATGCCTCGCACCATGTCGCAGGTTATTACGCCGATCAACCAAAAAATGTTGGCTGGTGGGACAATATGGTCGGGCCAGGGAAAGCACTTGATACGAATAAATTCTTTGTCATTGGTATTAATAATCTAGGGTCGTGTTTCGGATCGACTGGCCCTATGCACATCAATCCTGTGACCGGCAAACAATACGGAGCGGATTTTCCAGTCGTGACGGTAGAAGACTGGGTACGTGCCCAAGCGCGGGTTGCCGATGAAATGGGCATCACCCAATTTGCCGCCGTCATGGGCGGATCGCTCGGAGGCATGCAGGCTTTGGCATGGAGCATTTTATTTCCTGAACGCCTGCGTCATTGCGTGGTGATCGCATCAACCCCCAAACTCTCAACCCAAAATATTGCGTTTAATGATGTGGCACGGCAGGCGATTTTGACCGATCCCGATTTTCACGGGGGTGATTTTTATGCGCACAAAGTCGTGCCAAGAAATGGTCTGCGTGTGGCGCGCATGATCGGTCACATCACTTATTTGTCGAATGACGATATGGCCGAGAAATTTGGACGAGAGCTGAAAACGGCTGACTACCAATTTGGTTATGGCGTCGAATTTGAAATCGAATCCTACTTGCGTTATCAAGGCGATAAATTCTCCGATTATTTCGACGCGAATACTTATTTGTTGATTACCAAAGCACTCGATTATTTTGATCCTGCACGTGAGCACGGTGGCGATTTAAGTAAGGCTCTAGCCGGCACTAAAGCGCAATTCTTACTCGCTTCGTTCACAACTGATTGGCGCTTTTCACCCGAGCGCAGTCGTGAAATTGTCAAAGCGCTGGTCGATAACAAACGTACGGTTAGTTACGCCGAAATCGACGCACCGCATGGGCACGATGCCTTCCTCTTGGATGACGCACGTTATCTCAATTTTGTGGCGGCCTATTACAATCGCATCGCGCAGGAGTTCGCATGAACGTTCAAGAATTAAAACTGCACCGTCCTGATTTGGCCTTTATCGCTGATTGGATTAAACCAAGTTCGCACGTACTTGACGTCGGTTGTGGCGATGGCGTCATGCTCGACTATCTGCGCACTGATAAACAATGTACTGGATATGGCATCGAGATTGCTGACGACAAAGTCTTGGAATGCACGAAGCGTGGCATCAATGTGATCCAGCAAGATATGGAAAACGGCCTGAGTATGTTTGGTGAACATGCCTTTGACACAGTCTTATGTTTGTCCTCGCTACAGATGATGAAGCATGTCGAACCCCTATTGCGAGATATTGCGCGGGTTGGCAATGAAGCCATAGTCTCTTTCCCCAACTTCGGTTACTGGCCACATCGTACCGCTTTATTGCAAGGAAAAATGCCTGTGTCTAAGTCACTGCCGTTTGAATGGTATGACACGCCGAACGTTCGCTGTGCGACGATTTATGATTTCGCCGATCTGGCCGATGATGTGGGTTTGCAAGTGATGGAATGTGTCGCGCTACATGAGGGTAAACAGATACACTGGCTGCCTAATTTGCGTGGTAGTCTTGCGGTTTTCCGCCTACGTCAGAAGTCCGCATCATGAGCCAAGTCGAACCCGCTGCAAAATCGCATTTATTACGGTCCAAATTGTTTTGGGTAAGTCTTTTGTATTTTTCTGAAGGCTTTCCCTTAGGATTATTTTACGATTTGTTTCCAGTTTATTTCCGGCAGCAGGGTGTCGAATTATCTAAGATAGGACTACTCAGCTTATTGGGATTGGCGTGGTCATTAAAATTTTTGTGGGCGCCAGTCATCGACTTTACTCGACATCATCGGTATTGGATGGCGGCGGTCGATATTGGTATGGGCTTGGTGATGATGTACTTCGCATACAACGCCGGTTTTGGTTCCGGTGTTTGGGTTGCGATTGGTGTCTTTACGGTGTTATCAGCAACGAATGATATTGCGATTGATGGCTATACGATAGAACGCTTGGATAAGCATGAATTTGGGCTAGCGAACGGATTTCGGATTGGTTTTTACCGTGTTGGTATGCTGACTGCGGGTGGCTTGTTATGGTTCTCTGATTATGCCGGCTGGAACGCGACTTACTGGTTGTCGGCTGCGATTTTTGTCGGTATGGCGATACTGAGTTTATCTGCGCCAAAAGAAGACGCACGCATTGAAAGTTCGAACAAAGTTAGTGCGAATCAGGAATTTGGTTTTCTGACTGAGAGTCCAGCATTGATGCTGTCGATTGCGATGTTTATTTTAGCCTTGCTATGGCCGATCTTCAACGCGCTGAGTATTGAATCGATAGCGGTATTGAAAAAGACTTGGTGGTTTAAGTCGATACCAGTTGCTTTGATTTTAATGGCGGCATTCATCTTTCGTTATGGCTTTCAACGTATCTCGGCAACGCATTGGGAATCGCTGCAAAACGGTCCCGTGTTTGGTGCATTGATTTCGCTGTTAAACCGTAAGCATGCGTTTGTGATTATCTGCTTTATTTTGATCTTTAAACTAGCCGATTCCTCGATTGGTTTTATGATTAAGCCGTTCTGGGTCGATAGCGGCTTTACGAATACGCAGATCGGGATGATTTCGGTCAATTTAGGCTTGGGCTTATCGATCGCTGGCGGTGTCCTCGGCGGTTGGTACACGGATCGCGTCGGTATTTACAAGGGTTTGTGGTTATTGGGATTGACGCAAGCGTTTTCCAACTTAGGTTATGTGATTGCTGCAATGACGATTCCGCAAGTCGCGCAGGGTACTGAGATAGCACTTTCGCATCAGGCGATCATGTACAGCGCGAGCGCTATCGAGTCTTTGACACAAGGCTTGGGTACTGGTGCATTCTTGGCGTTTATGATGGCGATTGTGGATAAATCCAAAGCCACCACGGAGTACGCGATCTTGTCTTCCATCTTTGCTTTCTCTCGATCAATTGCAGGTTGGGCAGGTGGTGTTGGCGCGCAAGAAATGGGCTACACCTCGTATTTCTTACTCACTTTTGTATTGGCATTCCCCGCTTATTTGATGTTGCCTTGGATTAAAGAGGTACTTGAACGAGCCGGAAATACGTCAAAAACTACGTGAGTAAATTTTGGCGATTGACAATGGTTTGCAGTCAAAGACAAACTCCTCTGTTACCATTTTGTGAAATATTTGGGAGAGTGAATTTATGATGATGAAAAAAACTTTAAGTAGTCTGGCGCTTATTAGTTTCATGTCTGCATCGACTGTGCTAGCGCAAGACCACGAGCCGCAAGACGGCGTCAAAGTCGAAAAAATGTCGATAATGCGCAAACTTGGTAACTTTGGTGGTGCGTTGGATCAACAGGCGGCTGCGCAGTACGTGCAGACCATGAAAGAAGCCGAGCAAAAGCGCGCATTGGCACCCGACAATCATCCGCAAGTCATCCGTTTGCGTGCAATTGCAAAAAAGCTGATCCCCTTCGCCTTGCCGTGGAATGATCGCGCGGCGGAATGGAAGTGGGAAGTGAATTTGTTAGGCTCCACACAGATTAATGCCTACTGCATGCCGGGCGGCAAGATCGCTTTTTATACAGGCATACTCGATACCTTAAAACTGACGGACGATGAAGTCGCGATTGTGATGGGACATGAAATTGCTCATGCACTACGCGAACATGGCGCTGAGCGCGCTGGTAAATCGATACTCAGTAATTTCGCTATCAAGGGTGCTGCGCTATTTGCCGAGTACAAAGGTTATAACGGTCAAACCGTGGCGGGTCTTGGCGGCGCGGGAGCAAACGTGATGATGTTGAAATTCTCCCGCGATGACGAGACTGAAGCCGATATCGTCGGTCTCGATATCGCAGCACGCGCTGGCTATGATCCTCGTGCCGGCGTCGTACTTTGGCAAAAAATGGGTGTCGTGAATAAAAAAGCGCCACCAAAATGGCTCTCAACCCATCCGGCCGGCACCGACAGGATTAATGAAATCCGCAAACATTTCCCAGAAGTGATGCCGCTTTACGCGAAAGCGATGGGTGCCACGATTGAGGGTTTGCCGCCTTATCGTAGTAATGTGAAATCGATACCGGATGTGAAGAATTAATGTGAATTCAAGGGTCTAAAAACTAAAAAGCCGCTTGATCTTCAGTGTAAGCGGCTTTTTTACGTTTCAAACAAAGAATGAATAGCGGCTAATGATCAATAGGTAATAATCAAAGGGGAGTGATCACTAAAACGCTCATCTTTATAAATCGCAGCGGCCTTTGCTTTGGCTGCGATGCCCGGCGTCGCGACGTGGTAATCGATGCGCCACCCGACATTATTTGCCCACGCCTGACCTCGGTTGCTCCACCATGTATACGCTTCACCCGTGGTGTCAGGGTGTAGGCGACGATAGACGTCGATCCAGCCCATTTCTTCAAATAAATGCGTCATCCAGGCACGTTCCTCTGGTAAGAATCCGGAGTTTTTTTGATTGCTCTTCCAATTTTTCAAATCGATTTCTTTGTGGGCGATATTCCAGTCGCCACAGATCACTAATTCTCTGCCCGCATCGATTAAGCCTTTTAGATGCGGCGCAAATTCTGCCATAAAGCGGAATTTTGCTTCCTGACGCTCCGGTGAGGATGAACCAGACGGGCAATACACAGAAATGATAGACAGATCACCAAAGTCACAACGCACGTAACGACCCTCAGCATCGAACTCTGCGCTACCAAAACCGATATGAACCGCATCCGGTTTTTGTTTGCTGTACACGCCAGCGCCTGAGTAGCCTTTCTTCTCAGCATAATGAAAATGCCCGTGATAGCCATGCGGCTGCAAGAAATCTTCCGTCATATCATCTTGCTGCGCTTTTAACTCCTGCACGCAGAGAAAATCGGGTGCTTCTTTTTTCATCCAGTCAAAAAAGCCTTTTTTTGACGCAGAGCGTATGCCATTTAGGTTGGCGGAGATGATTTTTGTCATTGTTTAATTGAGTAGGTAAAAATTCTTGAAAGCGATTAGAAGAACAAGATCGGTAGAATAACAGATGGACAGCGACTTGTTCTTGAATTGGGTTTGGGACAGGCATGGTTTATACTTCCAAGTATTACAAAAATCCGGTTGATAAACGAAATTGATAAACGAAATGACGGAAGAGCAATTACGCGACCAGTTAGATGCAGTGTATGCCAGCACTTCATGGAAGATTACGGCGCCTTTAAGGGTGGCTAGTGGTGTTTTTCGTAAAATCAAGCGGCTATTTTATAAGCCCAACGAACCCGTTGTGTCTGGCCATTTGAATGTGCCTGAGGATGACGCAGTTCCCTTCGTGATTAGCGACCCTGATATGAGTCGTGATGCCTTGAATATATTGTCTGAATTGAACTTACTCACAAAACAAGAAAAAAAAGAAGATGCGCATCGTCATTGATTTACAGGCTTGTCAATCGACTGGCAGTCGCCACCGAGGCATTGGACGTTATTCCTTGTCGCTTGCAAAAGCAATGTTGGAAAATGCTAAAGATCACGACTGCCGCTTATTATTGAGTGGTTTATTCCCAGAAACGATCGCTGATTTACGTCGGACGTTCGCTGCGTATCTTCCGCCTGAAAAAATTCACGTCTGGCAGGCAGCGCAACCCGTCGCGGAACTACTATCGGAGAATAAGTGGCGCTGTCGTACCGCTGAGTTGGTACGTGAGCAAGCGCTCGCGGCGTTGGGGCCAGACATGGTGCATGTCACCAGTTTATTTGAAGGCTCTGGCGATAATGCTGTCGGTAGTATTGCTGCCAACGGCAATGCATTAGCTAGCTCAGTGACCTTGTATGATCTTATTCCGCTGGTATATAAGAAACAATATCTGACGACTCAGGCGCAGCAGGATTGGTACTATCGAAAATTAATTAGTGCGAAACGCGCTGATTTGTTGCTGGCGATTTCAGAGGCAACGCGCCAAGAGGGAATCGATTATTTACAATTGTCGCCAGAGAAGGTCGTCAATATTTCTTCGGCCGTCGACCCGCAATTCACCGTGAGAAGTGCTAGTGATGAAAGTATGCTGGCGCTGCGCCAACGTTATGGCTTGTTGAAACCATATGTGATGTACACCGGTGGTATTGATTTACGCAAGAATATCGATGGATTGATCGAAGCGTATGCCGCATTGCCAAGCCTTTTACGACAGCAGCATCAACTCGCCATTGTCTGTAGTGTGCAGGCACATGATCGTGAACGCTTACGGGCATTAGCCGCCAGGTATGGTTTAGCTGAGCAGGATTTGGTACTGACGGGTTTTGTGCCGGATCATGATTTGCCTTTGCTATATCAGGAATGCAAATTATTTGTGTTTCCTTCCTGGCATGAAGGCTTTGGTCTGCCTGCATTAGAAGCGATGTCTTGTGGTGTGCCAGTCATTGCCGCTAACACTAGCAGCTTGCCCGAAGTACTTGGCTGTCAAGATGCCTTATTTGATCCGCGCAGTATCGCGGCGATTACTAGCAAAATGATGCAAGTGCTAAGCGATACGCAATTCGCTGGATTTTTGCGAGAGCATGGTTTAAAGCAAGCGCAGCAATTTTCTTGGGATGCATCAGGTAAAAAAGCGATTGCAGCTTTTGAGCAATTTCATGCGCAAACAAAAAACCAAAAGTGCCACGGGATTCTGGACAAAAAACCATTTTCTTCGGCACCTCTTGGTGTTCAAAAATTACGTTGCGCGTATATTTCACCATTGCCTGCAGTCGCCTCTGGCATTGCTGATTACAGCGCCGAGTTAATCCCTGCACTTGCGGAACATTACGAAATGACTTTGATCGTGAGTCAGGACAATGTCGCTGATGCTTGGTTGAGGGCAGGTTTTCAAATCAAAGATGCTCGTTGGTTCACGCAGAATCGCGCAAAATTTGATCGTGTGCTTTACCACTTTGGTAATTCTCCTGCGCATTTGTACATGTATGCCTTGTTTGATCGATTCCCAGGAACTATCGTATTGCACGATTTTTTCTTAGGAGATTCGCTTGCCTATTTCGATTTAAACGACATAGCGCCCGGCTTGTGGACTAAGTTGCTATACGAGGCGCATGCCTATCCTGCGCTCCTAGAGCTGCGCGCTGCTGAGTCACATCTTGACTTGATCCGTCGTTATCCCTGCAGTCCTGCGCTGACCTTACGCGCCGATGGTGTCATTGTGCATTCTAACTATTCCAAGGCTTTGGCGACGAAATGGATGGGGGCGGAAATAGCGAGTCAATGGGAAGTCGTGCCGCATCTTCGACGCTTGCCACACCATCAGAATAAGCTGGAAGCACGTATTCGTTTAGGTTTGGATCAGGACGCATTCTTAGTGTGCGCCTTTGGTATGTTGGGTCCGACCAAGTTAAACCAGGAGTTGGTGCAAGCATGGGATGCCAGCACTCTGGCACACGCAGAAAACTGTCACCTAGTATTCGTTGGACAAAACGATAGCGGATCGTATGGCGCGGAGTTGGACGCTATGCTTAACAATAGTCCGGCTCGAGACCGAATGAAAATTACGGGTTATGCAGATATAGAGTTGTATCGGACATATTTACAAGCGGCTGACCTCGCTGTGCAGTTGCGCACCCAATCGCGGGGAGAGTCGTCTGGCACGGTGGTTGATTGCATGGCATACGGGCTGCCTTTGATCATTAATAGGAATGGTGCTATGGCGGAGGTGCGCGAAGATGTCGCGCATGGACTAGAGGATCAATTTTCATTGATCGCTTTGCAAACCGCTTTGGAGCAAATGTTTGGTGATCCGGCATTGCGGCAACGCTTAGGTACCCAAGCGCAAGCTTATATTGCACAGTCACGAGATCCCGCGAGTATCGCCCTAGCGTATTGGGATGCGATAGAACATCAATCACAAAGTGCGGCAAATGCCTTGATGCATCAAACGTTGAGGCAGATTGCTGCAGTGGAAGCGACGTCAGTATCAGATCAAGACTGGCGAATTACAGCACAAGCATTAGCGCACAATAAAACGATCTCGCGTGCACCTGTAATCCATCTATTAGTTGATGATACGGATGTCGATTCGACAGAAAAAAACCTATCCACAGAAGCGCGATTGCTTCTGGAGTCTGTCTTGAGCGAGTTCAATGCCGGGCGTATTGAGTTTGTAAGAACCAGTCCATTGGGATTGCGCTATGCACGTCGTTGGGCGTGGCGTAATTTTGACTTGCGATATGCGCCTGTCAGCGATGATTTGGTGGATTTCCAAGCGGGTGATTATTTGCTCGCCAAGCAGCATGAGATTCCCGATGAAATTGACCTTGCGGGTTTGACAGAACAAGTCGGTGTGCGAGTCGTTTTTGACTCGATTTCTGATGCGCATGCTTTGCATTTCACGGGTCGTGATAGTGACTTACTAAAGCAAATGATGAATCAAATGGTTCATCATTTGCGCACTTAATTATGAACTATAGCAGCTCACAACATGAGCGAAAGGAAGATATTGTGTCCGAATTAACCGAGGAATTTATTCGCTTTGCGGTCGATGCAGAAGTTATTCGTTTTGGTGAATTTCTCACCAAAGCGGGACGTAAATCGCCGTATTTTTTTAACGCGGGACTTTTTAACGATGGTAAGAACTTAGGCAAAATTGCAGATTTTTACGCGCAGACTTTGCTGAAGTCCGGTATTGAATTTGATATGTTGTTTGGGCCCGCCTATAAAGGCATCACGTTAGCATCTGCGACTGCAGTGTCATTGGCAAACAAGGGACGCAACGTTCCATTTGCCTATAATCGCAAAGAGGCAAAAGATCATGGCGAAGGTGGTACCATCGTTGGTGCTAAATTGGCTGGTCGTATTGTGATCGTTGATGATGTCATTTCTGCCGGGACGTCGGTGCGTGAATCTGTTGAACTGATTCGTGCTGCGGGCGCCATGCCTTGTGCAGTGTTGATTGCGCTGGATCGGATGGAGCGAGTTGGAAAAGACGAGGCATTGTCCGCCCAGTCTGCCGTGCAAGAAGTCAGTTTAGCCTATGGGATCCCTGTGATTGCTATCGCAAATTTAAATGATTTGTTCAGTTGCTTAAGCGCTGAAAATGCAGATGCTAGCTTGGCACAATACAAGGACGCTGTTGCTGCTTACCGTGAGCGTTATGGCGCGACCTGATACCACTTTGAAAAAAGTGAGAGGAGTTCAGAGCTTGAAGAGTGCTGATAAATTGTAAATTAGGTCATGAATTGGGACAAAACTTCTACAATTAGATGACAAGATTTTATGACATTGCACTCTGAGGCACGGTATACTATACGGTTGTGATGCACGTCACAGATTCTATTTCTGTGGCATGAAAGCATGTTACTTTAAGCGAATAAATAAATAGTTAATAAAATAGCGATATTCGCTGATGCGAAAGGTTTTGTCGAATGAATAAGAAAGCATTGGTTACTGGTATTACAGGGCAAGATGGCGCTTACTTAGCGCAGCTGTTGCTTGAAAAAGGCTACATCGTCTACGGCACTTATCGCCGGACCAGTTCCGTGAATTTTTGGCGAATTGAAGAGTTGGGGATTGAAAATCATCCACAATTGCATTTGGTCGAATACGATTTGACGGATTTATCTTCTAGCATCAGGTTGATCAAGTCCTCAGAAGTTACTGAAGTTTATAACCTCGCAGCACAAAGCTTTGTTGGTGTTTCTTTTGAGCAGCCAGTGACGACAGCGGAGATTACCGGATTGGGCGCTTTAAATTTGTTAGAAGCGATTCGTGTGGTTAATCCTAAAATTCGGTTCTACCAGGCCTCCACTTCTGAGATGTTCGGTAAAGTGCAAGCCGTTCCACAAGTTGAATCCACCCCATTTTATCCACGTAGTCCGTACGGTGTAGCTAAGCTCTACGCGCATTGGATGACGATTAATTATCGTGAGTCCTACGGTATTTTTGCTTGCAGTGGCATTTTGTTTAATCATGAATCGCCGCTGCGCGGACGTGAGTTTGTTACTCGTAAAATCACTGACTCAGTGGCAAAAATCAAGCTGGGCAAATTAGATTGCCTTGAGCTGGGCAATATGGATGCCAAGCGCGATTGGGGGTTTGCTAAAGAATATGTAGAAGGCATGTGGCGCATGCTGCAGGCTGACGTGGCTGATACTTTTGTATTGGCAACGAATCGCACTGAAACCGTGCGCGACTTCGTGACGATGGCTTTTAAAGCGGCGGATATAGAATTGTTGTGGGAAGGGCAGGCGGAGCAAGAAACCGCACGCTGCAAGGCAACTAATAAAATCGTTGTGAAAGTGAATCCAAAATTTTATCGTCCAGCTGAGGTTGAACTTTTGATTGGTAATCCGCAAAAAGCAAAAGATGTTCTAGGCTGGGAACCAAAGACAACGCTGGAACAATTATGCCAGATGATGGTGCAGGCAGACATACAGCGAAATACACATGGACACTCGTTCTAAACAGCGCCCTCGCGCCCTCATTACTGGACTTCGTGGCTTTACCGGCGAGTATTTGGCTCGTGAATTGGAGGCGAGCGGGTATCAAGTGTTTGGTACTGCTTTTGGCAACGAAGCTCTTGGCGAAAACGTCTATTACGTTGATCTTTGTGATGCCCAGGCGCTGCAAGACATTGTTGATGAAGTACAGCCGGACATCGTCGCTCATTTAGCGGCGATTTCGTTTGTTGGGCACGGCAATGTCGACGACATTTATCGCATTAATATCATGGGGACTCGCAACTTGTTGGAAGCCTTAGTAAAGTCTGCGCACAAACCACAGTCCATTCTGATCGCCAGTAGCGCGAATGTTTATGGTAATTCGCGTTCCGAAGTAATCGAAGAGACAGAGCCTGCATCACCCGCTAACGACTACGCTATCAGCAAACTGACGGTAGAGCATGTGGCGCGCTTGTGGATGGATAAATTGCCGATTTTCATAACCCGGCCTTTTAACTATACCGGCGTTGGGCAGGCTGAGCATTTCTTGCTGCCAAAAATCGTCAGTCACTTTAAGCGTCGTGCTCAACATATTGAATTAGGCAATTTAGATGTTGCCCGTGATTTTTCCGATGTGCGGACTATTGCCAGTGCGTATCGCCAGTTATTGCAATTGGCACCAGTTGGTGAGACTTTTAACATTTGTTCTGGTCGGCCATATACTCTGCGTGAGGTGATTACTATGGCGGAGCAATTGGCGGGCTACCAAATTGAAGTGAAAGTGAATCCGGCATTTGTACGTGTGAATGAGGTGCGTAAATTGGTCGGTGATCCACGCAAACTGCTAAGGGCAATTGGTGCTCCGGCAGCGATTTCTTTGCAGGAAACTTTAGCCTGGATGTTAGGGGTAAAAATGAAGTCACCAATATCGCCGATGCAAACGCAGGGTCTACCTAGCCATGTGCTAGAGGAACTCGATTGAATCTCATCCTCGCTATTGAAGCAATACAGCCACCGCTTGCAGGAATTGGTCGTTACGCGTGGGAGTTAGCTACGCGCTTGCCGCAACACGCAGATATCGATTCAGTACGTTTTATGGCGGACGGACATTGGAAAACCTTGCCTGATCTGAGCTTGTCGAATCAAAATTCTTCGCCTGCCACTCAAGAAGTCGCAGGAGTGTTGCCTAACAGACGTCTTCGAAACAGCGTTCAAGGAATACTAAGTACCGTTCGTCAGCGAGCAGGGCGTTTTTCCGTCGTTGCTAATGCTTACGGTAAAATTATGCCGATGCTAGCAGCAAATCGCTTGAACCAAGTAAGTGATGCTATCTTTCACGGCCCTAATTATTTTGTACCGAAAACGCATTTGCTTACCGTGCTAACGGTGCATGATTTGTCGATTTATCGCTACCCAAAATGGCACCCGAAAGCCAGGGTAGAGCGGATGCTTGACGCGATTCCAGCGTCGATACAACGTGCCGATTTAATATTGACAGATTCGGAAGCCATTCGGCTTGAAGTCATGCAAGAGTTTAATATACCACCTGAACAAGTGCGTACCGTTTTACTGGGCGTTGGCGAAGAGTTTCACCCCCGTTCGCATGAGGATTTAAAGCCTGTGTTGCAACAGTTTGGTTTGCAGCCTGATACCTATTGTCTCTTCGTTTCGACCATTGAGCCACGCAAGAATTTAACGAACTTATTAGCTGCTTATCGCGATTTGCCGCTGCCATTGCGTGCCCGCTATCCTTTGGTGCTGGCTGGCGGTCGTGGTTGGCAAAGTGACGCTATTCATGCTGAGATTGCACGAGCGCAGGGCGAAGGCTGGTTGCATTATTTAGGTTTTGTTGACCAACACTGGCTACCATTTTTGTACGCAGGGTGTCGCTTATTTGCCTACCCATCGTGGTATGAAGGTTTTGGCTTACCGATTGCTGAGGCGATGGCGAGTGGAGTGCCGGTTTTGACGTCAAATTGTTCATCTATGCCAGAAGTGGCGGGCGGCGCAGCGCTCTTGGTTGAGCCGGCTGATGTGTTGTCAATACGTGTCAACTTACAGCAAGGTCTGGAAGATGAGGCTTGGCGTCTCATTGCAAAACAAGTGGGTTTGCAAAGAGCTGCCGAATTGACTTGGGACGCATGTGTGCAGAACACGGCAAATGCATATCGTCAAGTCAATCAAGCGTGCAACCGCGTTTAGTAGGAATCAAGGCCAAATGAAAATCCTACATTTTTACCGCACTTACTACCCCGATAGTTTTGGTGGTGTCGAGCAGGTTATCCGGCAAATGGTGAATGGCAGTGCCAAACTTGGTATTGAAGCCGAAGTGCTCACTTTAACCCGTGACACGAAAAATTTGGAAATCGAGTTTGAAGGCCACAAAGTCCATCGTGCCGCACTCGATGTAGAAATCGCTTCAACCGGCTTCTCTTGGTCAGCATTGAGTCGTTTTAAACAGTTGGCAAGCGAAGCTGATATTGTCCATTACCATTTCCCTTGGCCTTTCATGGACGTGGCACATTTTGCATGCCAGATAAAAAAACCTAGCGTGGTCACTTATCATTCCGATATTGTGCGTCAGAAGTA
>CAUPNA010000001.1:0-90261 GCA_963512475.1 uncultured Undibacterium sp. | reverse complement strand
TTAACAAATGTTCAAATTTAGTTTAATCGCTTTGAAAAGATGATTTGTAATGTGGTTAGCTATGGTCTCTTGAACTAGCAGAAGGTGAAAATGACATGCGTGCTATTACGCGTTGCTAATCGCACCTGCGTCGCATTGCGGCTACAATGCAATTATAGTAATCATTTTAATCGGATTGTAGATGATCAATACACATGAGTTTTTAAGCATCACAATAAATTCGTTGACAGAACACATTGTTGTTATTGATTCTACTGGACTAATTCGATTCATCAACCGATCTTGGCTTGATTTTGCCCACGATAATAGCTGTTTGACCAAGCCTGATTGGGAAGATGTTAATTATCTTAGTGTGTGCGATGCGGCGGCAGCGTCTGGTGATACATTTGGTTTGAATGCATCGACAGGGCTCAGAAAATTGATACATGAAAAACGAGATTCATTTGTGCTTGAATATCCATGTCATAGTCCGGAAGAAAAAAGGTGGTTTATGATGACGGCAAAGCCGATGCTATTTCAAAGCGAGACATTTTTTCTTGTCACGCATCACGATGTTACCGCTAGAAAAATGGCAGAGGAGGCGATAGAAGCGCTTTCTCGAATCGATGGTTTGACTAAAATTGCGAATCGCAGAACGTTCGATGAATTTTTTGATGGAGAATGGAGTCGATGCGCACGTCAACAATTGCCGATAACATTGGCAATGATTGATGTTGATTATTTTAAACTCGTCAATGATAAGTATGGACATCATATTGGGGATGAATGCCTTGTGAAAATTGCAGCCGCATTAGATTCTCTAAAAAAACGTCCAGGAGATTTATGCGCTCGTTATGGAGGGGAAGAATTTATTTACGTGTTTGGGAACACATCAAGCGAAAATGCCCTTGTTGTCATCGATAAGTTAATAAGTGCGGTTCATGCACTTGGGATACCTAACCTAGATTCGCCAATAGGGCCAATAGTGACGGTGAGCGCTGGCTTGGCAACCATTATTCCTAAAATTGGAGCGAATAAAGAGGCGCTAATCGAGTCAGCGGATTTACTACTTTACGAAGCGAAAAGACGAGGTCGAAATCAAGTGGTTTCCTCCATTATTTTTCCAACTTAAGAACAGTAAATGTAAATGCCACGTTGCCCACGCATTAAGTTAGCTGGAACCCCCGGCATCTAGTACAAAGAGGCGTCAATTGAGAATCGTGTTTTTTTGCCGACGATGATTATCAGTACTATCTGCATTGAACACAGAGCAAACGAGGAAGGCCGGTTAAGTTGGAAAATGACGGGCTGGGAAAATTGGATCAAGTTGATTTTGATATTTGGGAGGAAATTATGAGATGTGGGGTTGGAGAATTTAATGCGATGCGGCCCCCTTTGGTCCAGAATTGCTTTGGAATTATCAATTATCATTCTGGCAGAATGAGTTTTAGCTTGGTAAGTACGATCAGCCTGGCGTAATCGCACCTACAGAACTTAATGTTGACACCCTTCACCCCCGCCGCCCCTTACGCTTCTCCAACTTACACTCCTGCGTAGCAATAATCTGATTATTGCTATCCACGGTTTCCAGATACACGTCAAATCCCCACAGCCGCGCGACGTGTTTTAAGACTTCTGAAGTTTGATTGTTTAATGGGCGACGTAAGTATTGATTGTGGCGTAGAGTGAGGGCGCGGTCGCCTTGTAGGTCGACTGACCAGACTTGGATGTTGGGTTCGCGATTGCCCAGATTGTATTGACCTGCTAGTTGTTGGCGTATGCTGCGATAACCGGCTTCGTCGTGGATGGCGGAGACGCTTAAAGTCTTTTTGCTGTCATCGTCTAAGATCGCGAAGAAGTGGAAATCGCGTATCAGTTTGGGTGATAAATATTGGGCGATGAAGCTTTCGTCTTTGAAATTGCGCATGGCGAAGTGCAGGGTTTTTAGCCAGTCTGCGCCTGCGATATCGGGGAACCAGAGTCGGTCTTCTTCAGTTGGATGTTCGCAGATGCGCCGGATGTCGTTCATCATGGCGAAGCCTAGCGCATAGGGGTTGATGCCGTTGTAGTATTTGCTGCTGACGGGTGGTTGATAGACGACATTGGTGTGGCTTTGTAAAAACTCCATCATGAAGCCATCGCCGACAATGCTTTCTTCAAAGAGCTGGTACAAAATCGTGTAATGCCAAAACGTCGCCCAGCCTTCGTTCATGACTTGCGTTTGTCTTTGTGGATAAAAGTATTGCGAAATCTTGCGGATGATGCGAACGATTTCTCTTTCCCATGGCGCTAAAAGCGGCGAGTATTTTTCTATGAAGTAGAGCAGATTTTCTTGTGGCTCGTCGGGGAATCGGCGCACTTCTTCCTCGCTGACCACATCTTCGCGCCGAGGCACGGTGCGCCACAGATCATTGACTTGCGATTGCAGATAACGCTCGCGTTCTTCCTGTCTTTCTTTTTCTTCGGTCAGTGAGATTTTAGCGGGACGTTTGTAGCGGTCTACGCCATAGTTTTGTAAGGCGTGACAAGAGTCGACTAAGAGTTCTACCGCTTCGATGCCGTAGCGTTGTTCGCAGTCGCTGATGTATTGTTTGGCGAAGACCATGTAGTCGATGATGGCATCGGCATCAGTCCAGGTGCGGAAAAGGTAATTGCCTTTGAAGAAAGAGTTGTGTCCATAAGCGGCGTGGGCGATCACCAGCGTTTGCATGGTGAGGCTGTTTTCTTCCATCAAGTAGGCGATGCAGGGATTGGAGTTGATGACGATCTCATACGCCAGCCCCATGTGACCGCGCTTATAGCTTTTTTCTGTGGATAGAAAATGTTTGCCGAAGGACCAATGGTTGTACGACACCGGCATACCGACTGAAGCATAAGCATCCATCATTTGTTCGGCGGTGATGATTTCCAATTGATTCGGGTAAGTATCTAACTGAAAATGTTTGGCGACACGCGCGACTTCGTCGTGCGCTTGTTCTATCAGCCCGAAGGTCCATTCGGATTGATCGGGCAGGCGTCGCGGATTGCGGGGCTTGGTCGTGACGTTCTTCAATTCGGCATCACGCATATTTTCCTGATTGGCATTGTGGCTATTCATACGGATGTCCTCTCAGCCTCATTTGCTTTGTTTTTTAAAGAGTTCTCTAAACACAGGATAGATGTCGGCAGGCTCCTCGATTTTTTGCATAGCGAAGTGGGACTTCTGTTCTTTGACTTGCGTGTATTCATGCCACAGATTTTGCGGCTCGCCCTCAGTGATTTCGACGTAGGCGTAGTACTGCACCATGGGCATGATGGTGTTCATCAGAATTTGTTTGCAGATGACAGAATCATTGTCCCAATTGTCGCCATCGGATGCCTGCGCGACATAGGCGTTCCAGTCGCCTGATGCGTAGCGGGTTTGTATCACCTCGGTTAATAAACGCAGGGCAGAAGAGACGATGGTGCCGCCTGATTCGCGCGAATGGAAAAATTCTTTTTCATCGACTTCGAGTGCGGATGTGTGATGACGGATGAAGACGACTTCAATTTTTTCATAGGCGCGTTGTAGGAATAGGTAAAGCAAAATGAAGAAACGCTTGGCGATGTCTTTTTTCTTTTCATCCATAGAACCCGAGACGTCAAGCAAGCAAAACATCACAGCTTGGGTGCTGGGTTTGGGCACTTTGATGCGGTTGCTATAGCGAAGATCAAAAGGGTCGATAAACGGAATTGCCAGCAAGCGCGTGCGCAGATGATGGATCTCTTGGCGCAGTGTGAGAATTCTGGGGTCTTGGTTGTCGCTGGTCTCGGCTAATAATTCAGCGAGTTCTTCTTCGGCTTTTTTCAAACGCTTACTGGATTTTCCGCCGACCGCAATGCGTCTACCTAAGGCACCGCGTAACGAACGTAATACGTGTAATGATGACGCTGTGCCCGTGGTGCTATAGCCTGCGCGTTGATTTTTAAAATCGGTGATGGCGGTGAGCTGGGTTTTGACGAGGTTTGGCAGCTCTAAATCTTCAAAAAAATAATTCAGGAATTCTTCGCGACTAATTTGGAAAACAAAATCATCTTCGCTGGTCTCTTCGCTATTGCCAGCTTGGCCTTTGCCTTTACCCGCACCGCCTTTGGGGCGTTCTATCTGGTCGCCAGTTTGATATTCTTGATTACCGGGGTTGACGCTTTCCCATACACCACCATGCGAATGACCGAAGTTGGGTTCGTTGACGTCTTTGACGGGGATCGCGATTTTTTCACCGCTATCCATATCGGTGATAGAGCGACCTTTGATCGCGCGCGTGACCGCGTCTTTGATCTGGCCTTTATAGCGACGCAAAAAACGCTCGCGATTCGGGGCAGATTTGTTTTTACCTTGAACTCGTCTGTCGATTAGATGTACCACGTTGTGCTCCCGAACAAGTTCTGTTTGCTTGGCATTCTCCCTTCTCCCGCAGGCGGGAGAAGGGTTGGGGATGAGGGGGATTCAGATATCCGTTTTCTACTTCTTGGTTGGTTCTGTGTGATTCACAGTTGCTGAAATTGCCACCATTCAAAATGATTTCAGTCTTGCTCAACCTCCCTCACCCCAACCCCTCTCCCGCTTGCGGGAGAGGGGCTATTTTGTTCCCGTAGGGCGGGTGCAACCCGCGCTGCTTAGGTGCTCAATTGCTTGGCGGCGCGGGTTGCACCCGCCCTACATTTTTTTCAAATACTTAAGACGACTTCCTCACCCTTAAATACCATTCACACAGCAATCTAACCTGGTTAGCGGTCTAGCCTTTCTCCACCATACGGTTGACGAATTCCTGATGTTTGTTGGCATCATCACTGCTGGCTTTGGCATTGAATGAAATAACCGGTAACAGCTCTTCGGTATTGGAGAACATTTTTTTCTCAATGACCGTACGCAGTTTTTCGTAGCTGGTCCAGGTCGGATTTTTGCCACCATTTTGTGCTCGGGCGCGCAAGACGAAATTAACAATTTCGTTTCGGAAGTCTTTGGGATTGGAGATGCCCGCCGGTTTTTCGATTTTTTCTAGTTCGCTATTGAGTGATTCGCGGTCAAAGCTTTCGCCTGTGTCGGGGTCGCGGAATTCTTGGTCTTGTATCCAGAAATCGGCGAAGGTGACATAACGATCAAAGATGTTTTGTCCATATTCGGAGTAACTTTCCAAATAGGCAGTTTGGATTTCTTTGCCTATGAATTCGGCATATCGCGCAGCCAGATATTCTTTTATATAGGACAGATATTTTTGTTCCAGTTCAGGTGCGAACTGCTCGCGTTCGATTTGTTGTTCTAGTACGTAAAGCAAATGCACAGGATTAGCCGCGACTTCGGTGTTGTCGAAGTTAAAGACTTTGGACAAAATCTTAAATGCAAAACGGGTGGAGATGCCGTTCATGCCTTCATCGACGCCAGCATAGTCAACGTATTCTTGCCGTGATTTGGCTTTGGGATCGGTGTCTTTGAGATTGTCGCCGTCATACACTAGCATTTTGCTGAAGATGCTGGAATTTTCTGGCTCGACCAAGCGTGACAAAATCGAGAACTGCGCCATCATTTTGAAGGTGCCTGGGGCGCAAGGCGCTTGCGATAAAGATGAGCTGCGTATTAGTTTCTCGTAAATCTTAATCTCGTCCGAAACGCGCAGGCAGTAAGGCACTTTGACGATGTAGATACGATCTAAGAAGGCTTCATTGTTTTTGTTGTTCTTGAAGGTTTTCCATTCGGATTCATTCGAGTGCGCCAAAATAATGCCTTCGAATGGTATCGCGCCAAAGCCTTCCGTGCCTTTGAAATTGCCTTCTTGCGTTGCTGTTAATAGAGGATGTAGCACTTTGATCGGTGCTTTGAACATCTCGACGAATTCCATCAAGCCTTGATTGGCGAGGCAGAGACCACCGGAATAGCTGTAGGCGTCAGGGTCGTCTTGTGAATAGTCTTCCAATTTACGAATATCGACTTTGCCGACTAGCGAGGAAATGTCTTGGTTATTCTCATCACCTGGCTCTGTCTTGGATACTGCAATTTGTTTTAAAACCGAGGGATAGCGCCGTACTACGCGGAATTGATTAATGTCGCCACCAAACTCATGCAGACGTTTGACCGCCCAAGGACTAGGAATGGTTCTGAGATAACGGCGTGGAATGCCAAAGTCTTCTTCTAAAATTGCGCCGTCTTCTTCTTCGTTAAATAGGCCGAGTGGCGATTCATTGACGGGTGAACCTTTGATGCAATAGAAGGGAATTTTTTCCATCAAATATTTGAGTCGCTCAGCGATGGAGGATTTGCCGCCGCCGACCGGGCCTAGCAAATACAGCACTTGTTTGCGCTCTTCCAGACCTTGCGCCGCATGGCGGAAGTAGGAGACGACTTGTTCTATCACTTCTTCCATGCCATAGAACTCGCGGAATGCAGGATAGATTTTGATGATCTTATTGGAGAAGATGCGCGAACGTCGGGAGTCGTTGCGGGTGTCGATTTGCTCAGGTTCACCGATGGCTGCCAACATACGCTCTGGTGCCGAGGCATAGGCGAGTGGGTCTTTTTTACATAAATCTAGAAATTCCTGCAATGAATACTCTTCTTCACGGGTCTTTTCGTAACGCGCTGCATAGTTGTCAAAGATATTCATTTTGATCTCCTTTTTAGCTTACATCTGGCGTTCTTTATGCTTACAAAATAGTCTTGCTTCTGGTTTTTTACTATCAGGCAAAGTAGATGAACTTGCCGTAGACAAATTTAGTGTAGGCGAAAAATAAAAAACTGCTTGCAAATTTTTGTGACATTGAAGCTTAGAAAAGACCCGAAAAAACTGGTCAAACTTTGGTTTGAATTTTGAATTGTCTGCAGACTTTAACGACTAACCGTGACCAAACAATAGACTTAGAACGCATTTGTAGTGAACTTAGGATACTTAAACCGGTCTTAACTACAAATCGTTACAAAAAATTGCGGTAAATGGCGCAAATTAGCAGGAAGATGAATTGGCCTGTGCTGTGCGATTCGTCAACAAGTGATATGCTTGGAGCACAATGTCGTTTGTGTGTCTGGCTTTATGGGTTTGCTATTTGGGTTTGCAAAACAGGACAGTACAAAGTGACTAAAGATATTCATATTTCGCTATTGAAAATTGCTTATTTATGTTGATTTTTAAAAATATAATGAATGCAGTGTAGTCGGTAATTCAGACCTTAGTTCAGACCGATACCGCGGATGTTGTGAATACGAATAATTGGAGAATGAAGATGAAAAAAACCTTTATCGGGATGATGGTTGCAATAGCCCTATCTACCCATTTTGCCCTCGCAGATTCCAGTTCTGCCCTAGACAATAAAACCGCCAATGCTGCCAACCGAGCTGCAGCGCCCATCAGTTTTCAACCACAAGCACCGCAAATTCAAGCTGCCAATATGGCGGCTGAATTTTTGACGCGCTTTCATTACAAGGCGACACCGCTGGATGATGCGATGTCGGAGAAGATATTTGACCGGTATTTGAAATCGCTAGATTCGGATAGGATTTTTTTCCTGCAATCGGATGTTGACCAGTTTAGCGATGCACGTAATAAGTTGGACGATGCTATTTTGTCGCAAGACTTGAGTACGCCTTTTGCGATGTTTAATTTGTATCATCAGCGTTTTAAAGAACGCCTGACTTATGCACGTGAGTTGTTGAATAGTGACTTCGATTTTTCACAGAAAGAAGCCTATCGTTATCTGCGTGAAAAAGAGCCGTGGCCACAAAATATCGACCAGATGCGCGACTTGTGGCGTCAGCGTGTCAAGAATGACTGGTTGCGTTTGAAATTGGCGGGTAAAGAATCTGCCGCGATCAAGACGACATTAGACAAGCGTTATGAATCGACTTTAACGCGCATGAATAAACTAAAGAATGAAGATGTGTTTCAACTCTTTATGAATGCGTATGCGATGTCGGTAGAGCCGCACACGAATTACCTGGGTCCCAAAGCAGCAGAAGATTTTGATATTCAGATGCGTTTGTCGATGACTGGTATCGGTGCGACTTTGCAAGATCGCGATGAAATGGCAACGATACGCGAGATGGTGCCGGGCAGTCCTGCTGCGTTGTCGGGCAAATTAAAAGTGGGTGATCGTATCGTGGGTGTTGGCCAGGGCGCAGATTCTACGCCAGTGGATGTGATGGGCTGGCGTCTGGATGATGTGGTCAAACTGATTCGCGGTCCAAAAGACACGACCGTATTGTTAGACGTATTGCCAGCTGACGCCGGACCGGATGGTGCACATAAAACGGTTTTATTGGTGCGCAACAAGATTACGCTGGAACAGCAAGCCGCTAAGAAAACCATACAAGAAGTAAAAACAGCTGAAGGCACGCGACGTATTGGTGTGATTGCCTTGCCGACTTTTTACCAAGATTTTGATGCGCGCCGCCGTGGTGATAAAGAGTTTAAGAGCGCCACACGCGATGTTGCGAAACTTTTGGCAGAGTTGAAAAAGGAAAAAGTTGACAGCGTCGTCATTGATTTACGTGATAACGGTGGCGGCTCCTTGAACGAAGCGGTTGAGTTGACCAGTTTGTTTATCGGTAAAGGCCCTGTCGTACAGCAACGTAATTCCCGTGGTGAAGTACACGTTGAAAGCGATAGTGCTGGCGTGGTTGCATGGGGTGGCCCTATGGGTGTGTTGATCAACCGTGGTTCTGCTTCTGCCTCTGAGATTTTTGCGGCGGCGATACAAGATTATGGCCGTGGTTTGATCATAGGTGAAACCAGCTTTGGTAAAGGCACGGTACAAACAGTGATCAGCCTTGATCAAATGGCACGCAGTGCTAAGCCGCAATACGGTGATTTGAAAATGACGATCGCACAGTTTTTCCGTGTGAATGGTGGCACGACACAATTGCGTGGTGTGACACCGGATATCGCTTATCCTACTTTCGTTGATGCTGATAGTTATGGCGAATCTAGCTATGAAAACGCCTTGCCTTGGGTGCAGATCAAGCCAGCGAATTATCATACTGTGGGTAACTTGAAGGATGTTCAGGCTATGCTGCAGATGCGTCACGAAATGCGTATCGCTAAGGACAAGGAGTTCCAATTCATTAAGGAAGATATTGCGGAATTTAAAAAGCAAAAAGAGAAAAAAGTGATTTCTTTGAATGAAGAAGAACGTCGTGTTGAACGTGATTTACGCGAAAAGAAAATCAAAGAGCGCGAAATTGTCCGAGCGACGTTGGATTCGAAAGGTAAACCAACCGACAAGAAATCAGACGCAGCAGCGAAGCTCGCAACGCAAGATGATGGCTTGCAAGGCAATGAACGTAGCTTAGCAGCGGAGTTGGCAGCGGAAAAAGCAAACAAGGAAGCGAAAGACGTATTTTTGATTGAAGCGGCGAATATTCTTAGTGATGAGATTGAATTGCTTAAGTCGAATAAGCGTTTGGCGGACAAATCAACAGCACGTAATAATGCGAAACTGAAAGAAGCCAATTAAGTTGAGTCTTTCTTGATATTTTGCATGTTGATGCCCTAGTGCTGTGCGTTAAAATGAAATAGGTAGCTGCAGTAAAACAGATGACGCTTGATTGATGCGCCGAACAGCCTTTAAGGCTAAATAAGTTGCAGCAATCAAGCGTTTCGCTTTTTGGGGAACTCGATTAATCCGAACTTCGTCGCCACGTGTTGTTGCGAAAAGATTTTGAATTAATAGAGATGCCCTTATGTGAATGTTAAAAATTCCAGATGAAGAAATTTATTTGTATCGCCGCTTTGCTGACGAGTAGTCTCAGCATGCTTGCCTCAATGAATGCGGGAGCTCAAACCGTACCTGATAATTTGGCACAGCGGGTGAAAGCTTGTGTGGCTTGTCACGGTCAAGAAGGTCGGGCTACCACCGATGGTTTTTATCCGCGTATAGCTGGTAAGCCTGAAGGTTATTTATTTAATCAACTGCGCAATTTCCGCGATGGTAAGCGTACTTATCCGATGATGACATATACGGTCGCGCATTTGACTGATAGTTACTTGCAAGAAATCGCTAGCTACTTCTCCCTTTTGAATCCACCCTATGCAGCACCACAAACGAACGTCGTAGATGTCGCTATGATGGAGCGGGGACGCGTGTTGGTGAAGTTGGGTGATACGGGCAAAAAAATCCCTGCCTGTGTGGCGTGCCACGGTGAAAAGATGACCGGTGTTGCGCCTTTTATTCCCGGTCTTTTAGGCTTGCCGCGTGATTATCTGGTGGCACAACTCGGTGCTTGGAAAACGGGTAGCCGTCATGCGCATGCGCCAGATTGTATGCAAAGTGTCGCGAAACAATTGGATGCCGACGATATTGCAGCTGTATCTGCGTGGTTAGCGGTGCAGACCATGCCATCGGATGCTAAGGCGGTACGTCAATCTGATGTGGTCGGGTTTAAATTGCCTATCGCTTGCGGGAGCGTCTTATGATCTCGCGCGTATGGAAATTCATTGGCGTATTGCTGCTGTTGCTAATTTTGTCTGTACTGGCTTTCGCTTGGTATGGATATTCTTTAGGCGACAGCTACGCGAGTGCTGCACTTACTGTATCTGAGCAAAACTCAAAAACGCAAAAACCGACCAAACCATTATTAGCAGAAACATTGGAACGAGGTGCCTATCTGGTGCGTGTCGGTGATTGCATGGCGTGTCATACGACACGTGGCGGTGCTGCCTACGCGGGTGGTCGTGTTATGCAGTCAGAATTCGGGCAGTTTGTGACGCCGAATATCACGTTTGATAAAAAGACCGGTATCGGTGAATGGAGTGCAGAGGACTTTTGGAATGCGCTACACAATGGTAAAGCGAAAGATGGACGTTTGTTGTACCCCTCTTTTCCTTTTGTGAATTACACCCATGTCTCGCGTGACGATGCTGATGCGATGTATGCGTATCTACAATCGCAGCCAACGGTAGTGCAAGAAAATGCAGATCACGATTTGGCGTTTCCGTATAACCAAAGACCTGCACTGGCGTTGTGGCGCGCTGTGTACTTCAAACCAGGGGCTTTAGTTTATCAATCTAAGCAGAGTACAGAATGGAATCGCGGTGCGTATCTGGTACGCGGTCTGGCACATTGCAGTGCCTGTCATAGTACGCGCAATAGCATTGGCGCGAATCAAGGTAGTGCGGACTTCTCCGGTGGAGAAATGGCCCAGATCCGTTGGTATGCGCCTTCATTGCAATCGACAAATGAATTGAATTTGCCCAATTGGAGTGAGCAAGAAATTGCCCAATTGTTAGTGCGCGGTAATAATTTGAAATCTGTTGTGGCCGGTCCAATGGCTGAAGTGGTGCAACAAAGTTTGCAATATTTAAGCGATCCAGATGCGCGAGCTATCGCCACTTATCTGCGTGCTTTGCCACAACACACACAAAGCGCACCAGACCTTTTAGATACTGCCATTACCAGGTCGACAGTCAGCAAAGAACAGATGTTGCAAATCATGGAGCGCGGCGAGAAAATTTACAAAGCGCAATGTCTGGATTGTCACGGCAAAGGCGGTGAAGGTGTAGCAGGTATCTATCCTGCCTTAAAAGACAATCTGTCTTTGCAGACTACATCGCTCACCAACCCAATTCGCTTAATACTCGCGGGTGGATTCGCGCCAGCGACGAGATTAAATCCCCGACCTTATAGCATGCCACCGTTTGCACCGGTATTGGACGACACTGAGGTAGCAACCGTGTTGACCTACATCCGTAACGCTTGGGGCAATAAAGGCGATGTCGTCAGCCCAAGTGCGGTTAATCCGTATCGGACTGCGCCTCTGGATTGAGTACATTTACCAATGAAAATGTACCTGGCGGGAACTTAATTTAAAGTCAAGCATACTAAGGATGTGCAAAGGCCTGTTTTATTCATATTTTTTTTGAATTGTTGGCAGGACTTTTCTTTAAAATTAAATTCAAAAAAATACAAAAGGGAAGATAAAAATTGAAACCAACTTTGATATCGCTCGCCATTTTGGCGCTAGCTGGGTTTTCCAGCCAAGCAAGTTTGGCGGCGTTGCCGCATAGTACCGTTCGCATTGACTATCATAAAATTACGACGCAGTTGCCGCGTGAAGCGCGTCCTAGTCACTACCATATTTCACTAACACCGAACGCAAAAGAGGCACGTTTTTCTGGCAAGGTGACGATTACATTGCAACTACTGCAGGCGAGTAATACGATTACCTTGAACGCGACGGATCTGAGCTTCAAGAAAGTCCGTTTGATGGATTTGACGGGTAGAGTAATCAGCGAGGATGTTACTACTAGCTTAAATAGTGAAGCGCAAACTGCGACTTTTACATTTGCACAGCGCCTGAAAAAAAATCAATACAAACTGGAATTGGAATACGACGGACTGATTGGCACACAAGCGGTGGGTTTGTTTTCTCTCGATTACGACAGTGCTCAAGGCAAGCAAAGAGCCTTATATACGCAGTTCGAAAACTCAGACGCGCGCCGTGTGATTCCATCGTGGGATGAACCAATCCACAAAGCGAGCTTTGATTTAGAAGTGACTGTGCCAACGGCGCAAATGGCAGTCAGTAATATGCCTGTAAGTTCCAGAACCGATTTAGGCAATGGCACTAGTCTGGTCAAATTCGGCTCTTCACCCAAGATGTCGACCTATTTATTGTTCTTGAGCGTTGGTGATTTTGAACGTGCAACAGTGATGGCTGATGGCACTGAAATTGGCGTCATTGCCAAGCGTGGTAGCCTGGATCAGGCGCGCTATGTCTTGGAGGAATCCAAAGGCATTTTGCGTGAATTCAATGACTATTTCGGCACTCGTTACCCCTTACCTAAACTGGACAATATCGCAGCGCCAGGCAGCAGCCAATTCTTTAGCGCGATGGAAAACTGGGGCGCTATTTTCACGTTTGAAAGCTCAATTCTGCTCGATCCGAGTATATCGACTCATGCAGATAAACAGCTCGCCTTTGTTACTGCTGCGCATGAAGCTGCCCATCAATGGTTTGGCAATCTGGTGACGATGCAATGGTGGGACGACTTGTGGTTGAACGAAGGTTTCGCCTCGTGGATGGAAAACCGGACCATGATGCGCCTGCATCCAGAATGGCTACCCGAATTTAATGCGATCTCCGTGCGTGAACAAGCAATCAGTCGTGACGCCTTGGCGACTACGCACTCCGTCGTGCAAAAAATCAAGACGGTCGATCAAGCTAGTCAAGCCTTTGACACCATCACTTATCAAAAAGGTGAGGCGGTGATTCGCATGTTAGAGAATTATGTCGGTGCCGATGCGTGGCGGGATGCGGTACGTGCCTATATGAGAAAACATGCCTACAGCAACACACAATCGCGCGACTTGTGGGTACAAGTCGAAAAAGCCGCGCGCAAACCTATCGTTGCCATTGCTAAAGACTTTACTGAGCAACCCGGTGTGCCTTTGATCTATGTTGACGATGTCGTGTGCAAAAATGGCAAAGCGATCGTTAACCTGCGTCAGGGTGAATTTTCCAAAGATTTACCCAACAAAAAACCGCTTAGCTGGCGCGTACCCGTCGTTGCCCAAATCGCTGGAACACAGGTGCTCGGTCGTACATTAGTGGTCAATGGCAAGGGCAGTTTGCAATTGCCAGCGTGCGGCACGGTTGTAGTGAATGCTGGGCAGATGGGTTATTACCGCACTTTGTATGCGCCTAAAGTCTTTGCGCAATTGGCACAAAATTTCTCACAAGTCGCGGCAATTGATCAGGTCGGCATTTTGACTGATAGTTGGGCTCTCGGCATGAACGGGCTGCAAGACATCACTGCTTATTTGGATTTAGCGAAAGTGACCCCAGCGACCGCGAATTCTCATGTTTGGGACAATATCGCAGCGACTTTTGCAACCGTGTCAGGCTACCTGAAAGACGATCCTGCACGTCAGAAAGTCTTCAAACAATTCGCCTTGCAGCGTTTGACGCCCATCATGCAAAACCTGGGCTGGGAAGCAAAGGCAGGAGAGGCTGAGTATATTGCGAATTTCCGCGCTAGTTTAATTGCGGCACTGGGATCACTTGGAGAACCGGGAGTACTGGCCGAAGCGCAACGTCGTTTTGCAGCAATGGATAGTGATCCAAACGCAGCTCCAGCCGCGCTACGATTATTGATTCTCGGTATTGTTGCGGAAAATGCCGATCAAAAGACATGGGATGCTTTACATGCCAAAGCTGCTGCAGAGAAGTCTTCCTTGATTCGTCAAAGCCTTTACACATTGTTGGCTTCAAGTGACGACAAGGTATTGGCGCAACGAGCATTGGATCTAGCATTGACCGAAGAGCCTGGTCTCACCATCAGCGCCGGGATGATCCGTCAAGTGGCGGACAATCATCCTGATTTAGCATTCGATTTTGCTATTGCCAATATCGCGAAAGTCAATGACAGGGTGGATGCCACATCACGCAGCCGCTTCTTTCCAGGACTAGCTAGCTCATCTTCTGATGCCAAGATGATAGACAAGTTAAATGCCTATGCTAGCAGTCATCTCGATTCGAGTGCACGTGGTGAACTCGATACCGTAATTGCTGGCATTCACTATAAAATTAAAGTGAAACAGGAACGTGTGCCGGCGATTCGCGCTTGGTTGGATAAGCACGTAAAATAAATTTATCGTTCTCGAAGTTTTTTGTTTTTCCTGAAAACCGTTGCAGACTCTTATCTGCAGCGGTTTTTTTCGTGAGGACTATTTTTCATAAGTTATCGCCATAAAGCTGATCGAGTCTTACTGTGCGAATTCGCACCTCGTTGTGTAGAAGCGCACTTCTTGTTCTGTATTCCTCCTTGATCACTCATCACAGGTTTTTATAAGTGTATGATTTTTATGAAGAAAATTAATTCTGTAAAACTGGCACGTACCTTGCAATTACCTCTTACATCACAAGGTCATCCACCCAGTTTAGCGAGAATTTAAAAATGGATAGAGCATTCAGTCAAGAGGTATTGCAAGGGCGCCTGCGCAAGAAATGGGTCATTGCGAGCCTAATCCTAATAGTCATTTGCGGCTCAGGATGGGGCATTAATCGTGCCGCGACGCAATCCGTTTCGCTTACCGATATTCGCGTTTCTGAGGCCCGGATAGGACAGGTCGATAATACAATCAATGCATCAGGTATTGTGATGCCTGTGCGTGAAGAGCAGTTGTCCAGCCCCAATCAAACCCGTATCACCAAGATCGTTGCTAAAGCGGGGCAAACGGTGAAAGCAGGTGAGTTATTGATGGTCTTGGACGATCAAACCATACGTGTGGCGATAGACAATCTGCGCGAACAGATTTCACAACAAGAGCTTCGCGTACAGTCATTAAGTAATGAATTGGATGGATTGCTGAAAAAAATTAGCAGTGAAATTGAATTGTTGGAGCTGGATTTGCAAAGCAATAAAGTCAAGTTGGCTCGCTTTCAAAAACTGGGCATCAACGGCATCACTTCACAAGTTGACTTACAAGCCGCTGAGCTGACAGTAAAACGCAATGAAGTGCAGTTGCGTCAACACAAAGAATCCCTGATCGACACCCGAAAAACCACCGGTAGCAATATCGAAAGCGCGCGTTTGCAACGCTCTATCTTTCAGAAACAAATGGAATTACAACAAAGCTTACTAGCGCAAACGCAAGTGAAAGCGCCTTTCGATGGTTTGTTAACTTGGTCCATGACCGATGAAGGTGCGAGCGTGAACACGGGGCAGTTGATTGCCAAGGTATCCGAACTACATAATTTTCGGGTAGAGGCCAGCGTCTCCGACTTTTATGCCCGCTATCTCAATCCTGGACAGGCAGTACGTGTGGAATACAGCGGTCAGGTAATCAAAGGCGAAGTACAAACTATCTTGCCCGAGATTCAGAATGGGTCAGTGAAATTGTTAGTGAGCTTATCGCAGCCAAATCATCCAGCACTTCGCCATAAATTGCGAGTAGAGACCAACATCATTACGGATCAAAAAGAGAAGACTCTCGTGGTCGATGCAGGACCCGCCATCAATGGTAAAGGTCGGCAAGATGTGTATGTGCTCGACAATAATCGCGCGGTGAAGCGAAGCCTGGAATTTGGTTTAAGCGATGGTAAACATGTAGAAGTGACACAAGGCTTGCGAGCGGGTGAGAAGCTGATTGTGTCCGATGTCAGCAAGTTTAAACATTTGGAAAGTTTCAGAGTTAATTGATACGACTACCCGTCCACGGCGAGCACAAGATTACAGAAAAAAAGGAATTAAGATGATTCAGCTAGAAAATGTCAGTAAGACTTACCAAACCGATAAAGTCGAAACAATCGCCTTACGCGATATTAATTTACATATCGGAAAAGGGGAATTTGTTTCTATCATGGGCCCTAGTGGTTGCGGCAAGAGTACCTTGTTGAACCTGTTAGGATTGCTCGATAGACCAGCGCAAGGCAAGCTCAAAATTGCAGGACAAGAATTGCACCAGTGGGGTGATAAAGATCTCGCAAAAATGCGCAATAAAACCTTTGGTTTTATTTTTCAGAGCTTTCATCTGATCAATGATCTACGCGTCATCGATAACGTTGAATTGCCGCTGCTATATCGCAAAACCAGCGCCAAGCAACGTCGTGAACTAGCCGAGCAAGCGCTTGCCAGCGTGGGTTTGAGCGCGCGCATGGAACACTATCCTAACCAATTGTCTGGCGGTCAGCAGCAACGTGTAGCCATTGCACGTGCGATGGTCGGTAATCCAGAAATCCTGTTAGCCGACGAACCCACTGGTAATCTCGACAGCCATATGGGTGCCGAAGTGATGGATATCTTACTTAAGTTGAATCAGCAAGGTACTACTGTCGTGATGGTCACGCATGAGGAGCGCCACGCGAAACAAAGCGGCCGCATCATTCGCGTGTTTGATGGCCAGTTGGTCGCTTAGGAATTGCTATGTTGAAGAACTATTTGATGATGGCCGCTAAAGTGTATTGGCGACGCAAGATGTTCACAGCGATCAATCTGATGTGCATCGTATTGACTCTGGTTGTTTTGTTGGTTGTGACTGCGTTGATGCAACATAGCTTCGCTCCATCGGGTGTGGATATAAATCGAGATCGCATAGTCACCGTGTCGTATTACACCAAGTTCGGGAAAAATATGACGATGAGTGATGGGCTCGGCTACAAGCTGATTGAACGCTATCTTAAACCGATCGCATCAGCAGAACGTGTTAGCGCCGTAACGCGACCAATGCCAGCGGCGGTTTATCAAGATGATCGCGTTGAGAAGCTTAATATGCGTTTTACGGATGCCATGTACTGGGAAATCTATCGCTATCGTTTGTTGGAAGGTCGAGTCTTGCAGTCCAGTGATATCGAACAAGGGCGATCCGTTGTTGTATTGAATAAAGTTATCGCTAGAAAATTGTTCGGTGAAAGCAATGCGCTAGGAAAGAAACTCAATGTGCGTAGCCATCAGTACGAAGTGATAGGTGTGGTTGATGATGGCCAAAAAGGCAGTGGTAATCCTGAAGTATGGGCACCGCATTCGAGTATGTCGTCGAGTACTTACAAAGACAGCCTTACCGGCGATTTTTTTGCAGTCCTAATGGCGAAGTCGGCGGCAGATTTGCCAGCCTTGAAAAAAGAGATACTGGAAAACGGGAAACGCATTGTTGAAGATGATCCGTCGAAATGGACTAGTACACTTCTACTCGCGAACACACAGTTCGACAGTTTTGCACGCGGTTTTTCTAGCGATTCACGAAGCGAGGAGTCTGGTGCAGAGCAGGTCATGGCATGGATTTTGGTGTTGATGTTTCTCTTCATGCTGTTGCCAGCGCTCAATCTCATCAATTTGAATTTAGGACGGATGATGGAACGTAGTACTGAGATTGGTGTGCGTAAGGCATTCGGCGCATCTACCTTGGAATTGGTTAAACAGTTTTTGACAGAAAATATCGTACTGTCGATCGTCGGATGTTTGTTCGCATTGATATTGACCCATGGATTTTTGCTGTGGGTGAATCATACGGGTTTCTTGCCAAATCTAAACCTAGGCGTGAATTTACCTATCTTTGCCTATGGTTTGCTGATTACGGTGATCTTTGGCATTGTTTCTGGTGTAGTGCCCGCATGGCGTATGGCACGTCTTGATCCTGTGTACGCTTTGAAAGGGAATGCATAATGTTTAAACACTTATTGAAATCCCTTTGGAAACGCAAGGGCAAGAACATGATGATCAGCGCGGAAATTCTGTTGATCTTTGTCGTGATCTTCGGTGTAGTGGTCGGAATTGTTCATAACTCACGCTTGTACCATCAGACACTAGGGTTCAATTATGAGAATCGCTGGCGCGTCAGCCTAGAAGCGGAAGCGGGGGTTCTAGATAAAGCCGATCCGCAGCTATTGGAGAACTTTCGTCGTTCATTGCAGGCGATGCCCGAAGTTGAATCTCTTAGCTTCATACAGTATGCGCCATATAGTAACTCCGCTTTTGTGGGCGAGTTTCGACGCGCTGAGGCGAGCCAAAAATTGGGAACTTATTTCCTTAAGGCCGATGATTTTTCGCAAAAAACACTTGATATTCCCGTTGCAAGTGGCCGATGGTTCTCGCAGCAAGATGAGGGGGAGCATGAGAACACAAGCGTGATAAATCGTCGCCTTGCGATGAAGATGTTTGGCGATGAAGATCCCCTTGGAAAACTAATCACGAATTCTGACTCTGGAGATAAGGATCAAAAGCTCTTTAAGGTGATTGGTGTGATCGAAGACTACCGCTATTTCGGCGAATTTATGGGGCAAGAAAACATAGCGATTTTGCGTTACTCGAGCTTGAGTGAACCACCTCTTCGTAACATTGTTATCAAAGTAAAACCTGGAACTTCACGCAACTTCGAAATCAAGTTGCATCAACAATTGCGTTTAGTTCGCAACGATATCGCGTACGATATTTCTATATTGAGTGAAGAGCGTGAAGAAATGTTGCGCCAGAAAGCGACATTTTTTGCACCACCCGTATTGATTGCCGCGTTCCTATTGTTGATGGTGTCTTTTGGTTTGTTCGGCGTCCTGTGGCAAAACGTCAATAGCCGCATCCCCGAGCTTGGCTTGCGCCGCGCCGTTGGGGCGAGTAGTGCGCAAATTTACGGACAAATTGTGACGGAACAGGTGTTATTGAGTAGCCTTGCTATGGCGGTAGGAATGCTGTTTCTGATACAGTTACCCTTTACTGGCATCTTTGCTAAGTTTATGGACTGGAATAGTTTCTTCGTGTCGGCTGGCATCGCTATGGCGATTATTTATGTCGTGTCGATAATCTGTGCTTTGTATCCCGCGTGGATGGCGAGTCGCATGAGCCCGACCGATGCTTTGCACTACGAATAAAACACACAAAAGAAAAAGGGAACGCAAGTGTCCTCTCAAACAATTTTAATCGTAGATGACGATGAATCAGTGCAGGTCTCGCTGGCCCTGCTTTTAAAGCAAAATGGATACGCCAGTGTGACTTGTGATGATCCTGAAAAAGCACTAGCACTGCTAGAGCAGCAGCCATTCAGTTTGGTTTTGTTGGACATGAATTTCTCATTAGAAACGACAGGCGACGAGGGCTTAGCCTTGATGACGGAAATTCATCGTAGGCAAGCTCGGCTACCTGTATTGTTAATGACAGCCTGGGGTTCGATTTCACTGGCAGTGAAAGGGGTAAAGGCAGGCGCTGCGGATTTTTTTACGAAGCCTTGGAATAACGCTACGCTGGTGCAACTGATACAAACCACGTTGGCGTTGAATGAAGACGTGCCAGTCTCGCGCCTTACACGTCAAAATCTCGATGCCCAATATAATTTCTCAGAAATCATCGGTGAGCATCCTGAACTTCTGAAAGTCTTGGCAACCATAGGTCGCGTAGCCAAGACCAACGCCTCCGTGCTGATTCTCGGTGAGAGCGGTACAGGCAAGGAATTGATCGCCGATGCCATTCATCGCAATAGCCCACGGGCTGCGAAAGAAGCAGTAAAGGTGAACATGGGCGCGATCTCGTCGTCTCTTTTTGAAAGCGAGATGTTTGGTCATGTGCGCGGCGCTTTTACTGATGCCAAGACGGACAGAAAAGGGCACTTTGCGACAGCGCATTTGGGAACCTTGTTCTTGGACGAAGTCGGCGAACTCAATCGTGCAGATCAGGTCAAGCTGCTGCGCGTTTTGCAAAACCAGACTTATCAGGTCTTAGGTTCTAGTAAAACTGAAAAGGTCGATGTGCGCATAGTCTCAGCGACCAATCGCGAATTGGCGGAGCAAGTCGCCAGTGGTGAATTCCGTGAAGATTTATTTTATCGCTTAAATTTAATCACATTACGTCTGCCGCCTTTGCGTGAGCGGCGCAGTGATATTCCCTTGTTGGCACGAAGCTTGGTTGAACAGTTATGTCGCCACTATGGCATGCAGACTGTGCAATTGTCTGCCTCGGCTATTGAATGGCTATGTCAACAAAATTGGCCAGGTAATATTCGCCAACTAAAGCAAAGCATAGAGAGAACCTTGCTTTTAATTGGAAAAGATAGCTTAGAAAAATCGGATTTTCTATCAGTCGAGAGTGATGCCGCCGATGTCAATGCACAAGAATGCAGCGTAACGTCTATGTTTTCTGGAATGACTTTAGATCAGGTTGAAAAGCACATGATAGAGAAGGCAATGGAACAACATCAGGGAAATTTATCCCGAGTTGCTAAAGCCTTAGGTTTGAGTCGTTTTGCCTTATATCGTCGCATGGAAAAACATCAGATCGCCAATCATGAGGCAGAAACCGTGGATGAGGAAACGAAGTGAGTTTACAACGGCGCTTACAGCTCTATTTATTTTTGCTACACGCGCTGTTTTTCGCGCTTGCATTGGTTTTGATGCATGAGCGCCCATTTGTCGTTGTGGGAATTGAAGTCGGTTTGATCGTCAGCTTTTTCGTCGGTAATCTGGTGTTGAAAAAAGCCTTAGTACCGCTTGGCTTTGCTCGTCAGTTCCAGGATTTACTGCACGATGAAAACTATGCGGCGCGCATAAAGCCGAGTGCTAATCCCGAAGCCAATGACATAGCAGCACTGTTTAATCGTATGCTTGATGTTTTGTATCAAGAAAGGTTGCGGCTAGGCGAACAACGTGGCTTTCTCGATCAACTTTTAGAGGCAACGCCGGGAGCTGTGATCGTGTTCGATTTTGATGGCAAGGTCAGCCTTTGTAATGCTTTTTCCTCTGAACTATTTGGTTCGAAGATTCAGTTGGGTAAGCGTTTAGATACGTCTACAATCGGAAGCGTGTCTCGTTTCATCTAAGATTTACAATTGATCGATGTTGGCCACAGCGAGGTTTTGAGCAATGAAGAGGGACGGCGCTTCCGTTGCCAACGCAGTGAATTTGTCGATCGTGGCTTTCGGCGTGAATTTTTATTGATCGATGAGATTACCGAGGAACTCGCCAGTTCCGAAAAAGCGACCTACGAAAAACTGGTACGTGTGTTGGCGCATGAAGTGAATAACACCGTTGCAGCGACTGGTTCAGTATTGGAGTCTTTGCTATTTTATCGAGAACAATTGCGTGACGAAGATAGTCAAGATTTCTCAACCGCGATTGTCGCAGTTCAAAAACGTAATACCAATTTGGCTAAATTTATTGAACGTTTTACCCAAGTCGTCAAAATGCCGGACCTACAGCTAGAACCTTGTGATCTGGGTGATATGCTGGATACAGTGCTGGTTCTTTATCGCCAACGTTGTCATGACAGTGGCATTACACTCGAGTGGGGATGTCGTGACGCGCTACCGTTGCAAATGTTAGACCGCCATTTGGTCGAGCAGGCTTTAATGAATATTGTTAAAAATGCCATCGAAGCGGTGGAAACAGCACAGAAAAATGCTGATGCAGGGCCGCATTTTGTACGCATAGACCTGCGATCGGCAATTGATTCTGTACCAGCTTATTTGTCGATTTGTGATTCAGGCAATGGATTGAAAAATATCTCGACTTCGCAGTTGTTTACACCTTTCTTTACGACCAAGAAGGGCGGCCAAGGCATTGGACTAATGTTTGTGCGCGAGGTATTTAACCGTCATGGATTCGTTCATAGACTAAGGCTAAATTCCGAAGGCCAGACTCAGTTTGATATTCTTTTAGAGGTAAGTTAGTGTTAGCCCGCCTTTGTTCCTGATTGATATTGCTCTTTCAAAAACAGATTTTACCTATTTAGTGAACGAGGACAGACGGATTTTTGACTCTGTCGAGCTAATTTGTAATTTTGTTTTATCGCCCGATACTCCCATTTCATCGCTGTTTTTTCTCTTCTATCGGTTTTGCCGGGACGGGATTCTCCCTTTACTTTAGTCTGCGAGCCTTCTCCCTTACGGATGCTTTAACACTAAGCGGGAAAATTACAACTAACTAATTAACTAACTAATGATTTGATTTTGGAGAATGAACATGGTCTTAAACAATTTAATGAAACGTATTTTCGCATTTGCTTTACTCAGCTTTGCCTTTGTAAATCCAGTGTTTGCACAAGCCAGTCGCGGTCCTGCGACAGTCGAGGAGGGTGAACGCATAGTAAAATTGGCGGCGGTCGCGGACAAAGACCCTTTAGCTGCTATGAGTTCCGTCGAAGGACGTTGGTTTCAAAAATGGGCAGACGATGTGCCCGACTATATGTTTGGTCCAGATAAAGGCGTATTTTGGTTTCACAATGGTGTTGCTAAGGGCGACTTGATGCGTGTTTTGCGCTTTCATCATACGGTGAGTACAGCGGCTTTTCAGCTGCAAAAGAAAATCAAAGATCCTATGAGAAATGAAGCCGATAACGACGCTAAAACCTTGGCCGGTGTTGAAGGCGTATTGCGTGCTTATGAATCTTTAGTGGCAAAGAATCCTGACAATCGTGTCGCCGCGATTGATGACTTGATCGCCGCACGTAACAAAGGTGGATTGGCAGAATTCGTGAAGAAAATGCCACCTATGCCTAGTCGTTAATGTTGATTGGAAAGAACGAGCCTGCGGCTCGTTCTTTCCTTTGACGACAGTAAAATTTCTATAATTCACCGCCTTTCCTTGTGATCCCTATGTCTACTTCTTTTTCATGCAAACTCAAAATCATCCTCTTCGTTTTGAGTGCAAGTTTTTTACCATATCGTGTTGGCTACGCGCAGCAACAAACAACGGCTGTTCAAACCTCAAACCCTAGCGCCTCCCAAAACTTACTCGCTGAAATCTCTCGAAACAATCAGCTAATGTTGAATCTGGAAGAAATGTGTGACGGCATAGGCCCGCGCCTGACAGGCTCGCAACAATTACGTCAAGCGCAGCAGTGGGCGATGGAAAAACTGAAAAGTTATGGCGCGGTGAATGTACACGAAGAAGCCTACGAGCTAGGTAAGGCCTGGACAAGAGGCGTAGCACGTGTCCGTTTATTGAATGCCAATGGCATGCTGCTCGATGTTCAGCAACAAGCTTGGAGCGACAGCAGTCCGCGCAAGATAGTGGCGGAAGTGGTGGTCATGAATGTGAAAACTCTAGACGAGTTTAAGCAAATCGCCCCTAGTTTGCGTGGAAAAATCGTGTTGGCGAAATCGACACCCAAACCGACGTCGGAGCAAGAAAAAAACTTCCAGCAATATTCCGATGAATTAAACAAGGCAATACAAGCTGCAAACTTTTCAGCGATATTCTTTGTCTCTGGTAGAGACGGCAATTTGCAAGATATGCATGGTAGCCCAAGTGCGCGTTATAAAAAGAACGCCGCGATTATCACTAAAGCGCATGCGAATCTATTGCAACGCTTAATCGCCCGTGGCATTACACCGAAATTAGAGTTTGAGTTCGGTGGACGTCCGAGCAAAGACAGTGTGAAAGCTTATAACGTGGTTGCGGATTTTCCTGGTACAGAATTGACCGATGAAATGGTGGTACTCGGTGCGCACCAAGATTCCTGGGATTTGGGAACGGGTGCGACTGATAACGGTGTCGGTACCGTGGTGACGATGGAAGTTTTGCGTGCTATGCATGCCTTAAAACTGAAACCGAAACGGACCTTGCGTGTCGTTTTGTTTTCGGGTGAAGAGCAGGGCTTGTTGGGGAGCAAAGCTTATCTGAAAGCGCATGCTGCAGAGAAGGAAAAAATACAGGCGATGCTGACGCAAGATGCCGGCGGCGGGCGTATCACTGGCTTTTTGGATATGAAGGTCGATGAGTGGTTTACTGCCTTGAATGAAGCGAAGGAACAGACTAAAGAATTGAATCATCTTGACATCACCTATGCGCTTGGCGGTGGTTCTGATCATCAAGCTTTTTTCGAACAAGGCATACCCGCGTTCGCGCCTGTTCAGGATCCACTCGATTATCGTTCGCATACGTGGCATAGCCAAGTTGATACCGTGGATCATGTAGCTAAAGATAATCTAATCCAAAATGCGCAAGTCATGGCGGTGATGACGTGGGCGATGTTGAATGGGAAAAAATTACCGCACGTGGCGCCGCAAATTTTGCGTTAAGTTGTATTTGATCATCGTTATTTCCATCTAAAATCGTGTTCGCTAAATCTATTTTTTGAGGAATTTCATGGAAGAATACAGTCTTTGAAATCTTTAAATACCTACCAAAATCCAGCGTGAAACGAGACTAATTGACCGTCATTCCTGCATGCTCTTAGCAGGAATCCAGCGACTGTCGTTCAACAACAGTAGACACTGGGCTCCTGCCTGCGCAGGAGCGACGGACGAATTACATTCCGGTTTGCGAATAAGGTCTGCCTAATCCCTTGGACTAAGAACTTGATCTAGTAGCGATATAGGCAGCGGCCCATATTTCAACATGCTGTGATGAAACTCGCGGATGTCAAAACGATCACCTAAACGCTTTTGTTCTGCCTCACGGAGTTGACGAAACTTCACCGCGCCTAATTTGTAAGTAATGGCTTGCGCTGGCCAGTTACGTACCCGCTTGATTTCGCGATCCGCCAATGCGGGTAACATTGGTAACTGGCTTTGCCAGAACTCTTTAGCTTGCTGTTCGCTCCAGTCGTAGTAGTTGATACCGACATCCAGAATGACACGTATGGAGCGAACAAGATCCCATTCGACAGCACCGAGTTCATCGGCGTCTTGCTGAAATAGACCCAGCTCACGTCCAAACTCTTCCACATAGGCGCCCCAGCCTTCGGCATAGGCTGAATAGAATCCGGGTGGCAGTTTGTTGGGGCATGCCGCTTGCTCGATGCCATAGCGACTTTGATAGTGGTGGCCTGGTGTGCTTTCATGCAGCAATAGCCAATCTAGATTACGGAGCTCGTAATGGGATTTCGCTTTGTTGAAATAGAAGGTGTTTTCTTCTGGCTCATAGTAACCATCGACCGGTAAAGCTGATCCTAATGTTGAGGGCTTAATTTTTGGTGGCTGGATCGCATTTGGCAAAAATAATTTGTGTAAATTTTGATTGACGATGGCTTGTCGTTTTTCGTAATCAGCTTGCGGTGTTGATTCGCCTTCATATTGAAAGACTGCACTACTTAGGTAAGTCGCAAATTCGGCATCACGTCCTGCATAGCCCATATTGACCTGCAACTGGCGATAGCGCTCTAGTGCGCGTTTCAACTCCGCATTGCCCAACGCCATCAATTCTTCTGGCTGACTTTCTACGGTCAGCCAGGTTTTACTTAAAAAAGCATACCAAGCCTTGCCCATGCTACTTTTTGCTATACCTTGGTCAGATATCAAAGCTTTTTTTCCTAGCGCATTGTGTCGTTGGATGAGCTGTAGTTTTTCTTCCAGTAAGGCTAGTTCAAAATCGATTTGTTTGAGCTGCAAACTTTGGCAGGTCGATGCATTAGTTTGTTCAGGAACGAATTGTAGTCTGGCTCTTTGTTGTTGTAGTGAGCTCAGAAATCGCTGTTGCTGCGCCAAGTTTTTAGCCTTCAATATTTTGCCGATTTGCTTTTGATATGATAAATCCATTTCACCACCCAAACCCAAAGCAATATAGGATTTACTGTAATTCGCAATGTATTGATCTACATTAAGCTTGTTCGCCGCACTGACCGTATTGATGATTGCGAACAAGGGCAGCACGCTGACAAATTGGAGTAATTTTTTCATTGATAAATGGGCGTTGTGTAAAAATTTAAGGCGTATGATCGAAATACTCTGCTAATTAGCAGGCGCTATTGAGTCTTCGTTTATCGAGATAGTCAGTAATAGAGCGATTTTGATGTACCTTTGCCTCAGCATATAGTGGCATTTTTATTGCGCCGGTATTGTCTATAGGGCAGCTTAATTCACGCATTTCTGTATCCGTAAGCTGATCTAGCTCGGCAATCAGCGCTGGCGAGAACGTCGTCCTTCCATTAAAAATACCAGTTCCATTTTGATTAGGGACATGCAACTTCGCACCACGCTGTCGCAAATAGCGGAACAAAGCAGCGCCGCCATCTGCGAAATCTCCCCAATGCGAAAAGCGCCAGCCGTCGCGACTCAAAAAGTTGGCTTCATCGGGTGTCAGTTCACGTAATTGAGCCTGTATGCTAGCCACTTCCTGATCACTTAATTTAGGAATAGCTCGCGCGCCGTACATGCGTGGCGAATTCTGATATCCATGGCGTCGCAATATCCAGTATTGCAAGGCGGTCCAATCTGAGCTTTGAGGTAATAAGGTATACGGTTTGGATTTTTCATTTAAAACTACTGCGATAGTTGCGGCGTCTCCAGATTCCATTGCATAAGATAGCAAGTTGCGCCCGCCCAAATCCACATACAGATCAACGCCTTGCGACGCCAGATAGCTTAAGTATTTCGAAAAATTCGGATCGGATATGGCATTGTTTTGTTGTTGTGTCTCAAACCACCACGTCGGAATTTCTCGCATGCCTTCACGACAATCTAAACTCAACTTCCTTTGTGCGAAAAGCGTCAGTATTTCTAAGTTGATGTTTTTTCCAATTTGTCGAAAAACAGGCGCTAGGTAGGAGCAATGGGCGGTTTTATCTTGAGTGAATTCTGGTCGCAAGATATGGTCTAACAGAAGATCACCCACTTCGGCATTCGCTTGCTCCACGGCACAGTCTTCGAAGGCGCGCCTCAGATCCCTTCTGTTGAAATCGTTACTTGATAAAATTGACTTGAGCTTTGTTGAATCGCCATTGCATGCTGCTTCTTTCAGTGGGCTGTTGCGCCAAATCTGTTCGGCTTCTCTTTGATCCTCCACTGCCGCTTGCGCTTTTTCTTTTGTTATTCGATTTTCGTTTTGGATGAGCTTGAACCAGATAAAGACGGTCGCGACGAAAGTAATGATCCCGAAGAGCAGCGAGATTCCAATGATCTTCAGACCGGAGTAGCGTTTGATACCACAAACGATCACAACGATAGTAAATACCACCAACGCGATGCCTGCACTGAAAACTAAAACCATAATGGCACCTGCTGCGGCACCACTGTGGGCTGCAGCAGGTGATGCTAAGGTAGATAGGATCGCAATGCAAAGCCAGTATTTCAAATATTTTTTCATAGGGAGTCGAGGTTAGCGTTAATGTTGTAGCGAACAGCGCTTTAGTTGGCGGCTTTCTAGGAATGTAATCAATTCTTTATTATTATGAGTTTCTCTGGCTTCATCGATCAGAGAAACTGGTCGTGTACCAAGTTGAACAGAAGGGCAGATCAATTGTTGAAGCTGCTTATCTTCTAACTTCGCCAATACGCCCATAAGTTGTTCGGAATAAGGCATATAAGCTGAGAGTAAACTTTTTCCAAACGCATCTGCAATATCTAACTTGACACCTCGCTCTAGCATGTAGGCGAATAGTGAAGCGCCACCATCAGGTGTATTTGTTCGAAGCCTGAAATCCTCGAAGCCTAAGCTTGCCTCTGCCGGTGTTAAATCGCGAAGTCGACGGTTGATCGCCATGACTTCCTGTTCGCTCAATAAAGGAATTTTTTCTCTGTGTTCCCACTGCTTCGGCCAAGTATAGCCAAACCTACGCAAAGTCCAAGACTGTAATGGTGACCAAGAAAATCGTTCGGATTTTTCAAGTATCGTGGAGTTGTTAGAGTTTTTAATGCGTCTTTCGATAGTGACACTGACATTATTGACCACTGCCGCATAGGGATCAATGCCTCGATCTAAAGCATAGTGAATAATTGGCGCTGCTTGGGTCTCAAAAGCGACTCTCAATAAGGAGGAACCCGAGCTCGAGACGTAATTGAGATCTATTCCATTTTCTGATAAGGCTCTGAGCCAAAGAAGTTTTTGTTCTGGCGTTTTCGTATCATTTTTTAAGAGGGTGGCTAAGTAAAACTCATGTAGCCGTTCTTTGGGTAGATGTGTTTTTTTCTGAAGTAAGACTTGCAGTAGCTGAACGTCCATGCTGTCGAAAACGGCTTCAGAAATGGCTAGTATGCCGCCCAAATTGTCTTCTGAATGGTAGATTGGATCATCAAGCAAGACTGCAAGAACTTCTGCCTGCTCACGACCTACAGCACATTCTTTTGCGACTTTGAGTTTCAGGTCTAATTCTGTAGCTTTTTTCTCTTGGTTGACTAAGTTCCTCAAACTGCCAAGGTCTGCTCTGCAAGCCGCGATGCGTAGTGGGGTATTTTTCCACATCAAATCATCAGCTACCGCAGCTGCCTGTAATTGTTCGGTGCGTTGTTTGTCCTGTTTGGCATTTTGCCATGTGCGAAATTGATAGTAGGCAAAGAGTGAAAAGCCCCAAATGAGCAGGGCAAACACAAAAACTTTGGCTATGAGGCCGGACGCGGTGGTGTTTTTTTGAGATTCATTGGCAACTGTGTGTTTTGCCTGATCTTTCCGAGGCGCAAATAGCGGTGCAATGAGCGCGAGGAGAAAAGGAGGGACGATTAATATCACCAACATCAAAAGCATCAAGAGAAACAAGCTGCCTTCAGAAGCATCGCCGCCCGCGAAGGCTGGTGAGATCATTAAGCACAGGCTCAGGAACATTGCGCCATTTTTTGCCTTGTAAGGAGTCTGTGCTAGCCAGTACCAAGCGCGATAGAAATAAGTTTTCATGTTGTAGTTTGGATTGATTCTTTTTTGAATGGAAAAACTAGGGGCGCAGAATTCTAATTTTGGTGATTTTTTCATTCTCTCTATCTATTAACTCACTTTGGATACTCTACATTTGTCGTTATCGTTCATCATAAAACAGCCTTTCATTCTTACTGTGCGAAGGCATAAAATGGGACCTTGAGTGTCGGCGAATTTCGTCATTTTCTCTTTGCTTGTTCAGACTTTGCCCTGTCGTTACCGTTGCAGTAACATACGATGTCGAATCTTTGTTCTTCAGCATTTTTAAATACTGTTCAGAGAGATATAGCGCGCGGATAATTATCATTGATCTCTTTCTGATAGTGTTCGTGCACTTGTGATGAAAAACTTTGTTTCGCTTCAATTAATTGACATAAGCCTTCGACTAGTCGATCCAGATCTGACTTGCTAGTGAAAATATGAGGTGTGATTCGCACTACCTCTTGATCGCCAATGGTGCGCGTCACGGTAAATATCTGATGGTCTCGCATCAGGGAATCGACTACTTTTTGCGCTGGAATGCCGGAAATGCTGATAGCGATGATAGCGCAGTGCCGCTTTGGATCCGCAGGGGTGTGATGCTTGATTGCGGCAATATGGCAAACTTGCCGCAGCCAATATTGACTCAGGTGGCGCAGGCGTTCTTCGATGTTGCGGGTTCCTATCGATTGATGAAATCGAATGGCATCTACGATCGCCATGACAGGCGCTGGTGAAAAAGTCCCTGTTGGTATCAGCGACGTTAATCTCGCTTCGCTGGAGCCAGTTAACTCTGAGATTCGTTGCCGCCTAACATACAGCAAGCCGGTACCTAGTGGTGCGCCTAACCACTTATGCAAATTGACGCCAATAAAGTCGCTTTCCAGATCTGGCAATTGATAATTAAGGTGTGCAAATGAATGAGCTGCATCGACGATGACATCGACCTTGTAGCGCTTTGCCATCTTGGCGATTTTTGCGACAGGCAGAATCTGACCATTCCTGTGCAGTAAATGCGTCAGCATTATGACGCGCGTGTTCTGGGTCATGGCGTTTTCATATGCTTTGACGATGTCTTCATCGCTTAGCAAAGGATTCGTGATTGAAACGATTCGTGTGCTTAATTGCTTGCGAGTTGCAATGTCCTCGACGAGTTGTTGAACGCTATCGTAATCCGCATCAGCGTACAAAATCTCGTCACCTTCATTGAAAGGATAGGCTAGCAGAAGAATATGGATGGCCTCCGTCAGATTGCGTGTAATGAGTAGTTCATCTGCAGCGATGCCGCAAAATTCAGCAAGCTTGTTTTTGACTTCATCTAGTCTGTCGTGCAGTCGTGTTCGCAGAAAGTAGGAGGTTTCTGTATTAATCTCAGTCTGATAGCGTTGCAAAGCCGCCATGACTGACTGCGATAACATGCCGCAATACGCATTTTCTAAGTTAGTAAACTCCGTTGGTGTTGGGAAGTGCGCGCTGATATAAGCCCAGTACTCATCGTTGTCAGCTGCGATATGGGCGTTGGTTTGGTTCATGCGTGTTCGAAAAAAAGAGAGTGAATTTCTGATACTACGATAGTGGTAAGTCGTTAATGTTGTCTTCACCAGAACTAGCAAAAGTCTGATCAGCGACGGTTTGCTCTTGGCGGAGTGGCAATCACTATTGACATTAATGGAATGCAGTAAGCTTCAGGTGTAGCATGCTGCAAGTGTAGCATTAAGTCTGCAGAATAGCTATTATTTCTGTGTTCTTACTGTTCGCGTTTCCAGACTGAATGGGCAATCGTGCCGTTTGGCGATGCACTTGACGGGACTTGATAGCTGAGTAAGCCATGATTGAGCTGGAAATCACGTATTTGTGTGCTGCCATTCCAATTGGCAAATGAGGCTACTTCGATTTGAAAGATGAGTTGTTTCTTTTCATGATCAATGCTGATTTTGCCGAAGTGAGTGCTCGATCCGATTACCGCATCTCTTAGTTCATCGAGGCTTGCAGCAGCCTTACCGTTGTCGAGTCGACGTCGCTTTGGGTGAAATATTTGTAGGGAATAGTAACCATCATGATCAATCATCAGCATTCCATGCGGATGTTCGGTATAGGTTGTGACACGACTGCCGTTCGCTAAAATCTCATAGGCGGTGTGCATGCGCCAAGTGCCTTGCAGGCTGTGTGAAGCCGACGCAGTTTGCTTAGTTTCGACTTGCGCGTTGGCGATATTTGTACACATCATCGACATGAGTAATGACGAAAAGGCGACGGCGCTTTGCAAAGCTTTTTTGTAACGCATATTTTTTCTTTCAGGTTGATGTCAATTCGGTTTGCTTCTGTAGGCTTATGAAATTGTTCTCGTCTTTAAGCTGGGAATTAAATATTGATTTCGACATAGTTGAACTTCAAGAATTCTTGAGGTCAGCAGATTTGATTTGGCTCGCTTGGTTATCGCGCAAAAAGAAAGTCAGACTTGCACCAATAGTGAGTAGGATGCTCATAAAGAGGATCAGCCCTTGCCATGCAGCATTTGACCAAATGTCACCGCCAATCGACCCGAGCACGCTGGCCCCAGCGTAGTAACTAAATAAGTACATGGCCGAGGCCAAAGCTCTTGATGAAAGGGCGAGGCGTGCCACCCAACTGCTGGCAATGCTATGTGCCGCAAAAAAACTGAAAGTGAATAGGGCTATGCCAATCAGAATGAAAACAATAGTCGAGGATAGCGAGAGTAGCAAACCTAAAACCATCCCAGTTACGGCGCTTAGTACCAGCTTTCTTCTGCCAAATCTGGTGATCGACGAGCTTGCCAAAATCGAACTTAACATGCCAAGTAAATAGAAAATAGAAATGCTTCCGAGGCTCGCTTGAGAAAAATGAAAAGGCGCGGCGACCAGATGAAAGCTGATGTAGTTGTAAAAGCTGGTGAAGCATCCGGTCAAAATAAATGCCAGTCCAAACAATCGAAGTAGATCGCGGTTCATAGCATGCGCGCGAAACCCAGCGAAGATGGTCGAAAGTTGACTGCGCGAATTCGCAACATGGGGTTTGAAATGCTGTGCGTCTGGCAGTGTCCGCCAAAACTCCCATGCGGAATAGAGCCCAATGCTTCCCATGATGGCGAATGCGACTTGCCACGAAAAATAGTCACAGAACAGGGCAGTGAGTAGCCGACCTGACATGCCACCCAAGGCACTGCCAGCGATATACAAACCGATGGTGCTAGCTAAAGCACTAGCTTCGACTTCTTCGCTTAAATAGGCAATGGCCACTGCGGGCATACCACCAAGCGCAATACCTAGCACTGCACGTAAGAAAATAAGTTGCTCAAAACTGTGCACTAGGCTACAAAGCACGGTGGTGGCAGCGGCGATGGTGACCGCCCACAACATCAAAACTTTACGTCCGATGACTTCACTAATTACGCTAGAAATGAGCAAAGAGAATGCCAAACACAAAGTGGAAGTCGATAAAGCCCAACTACTCTGTGATGCACTCAAAGTAAATTCTGTCGCCAGCAATGGCATTAAGGGCTGTACGCAATACAGCATGGAAAAACTGGAAAAACCACCAAATAACATGGCACGCCGTATATTTCTTTGACGTGTTGCGGTGCTGGAGTGACTCTCAATCATCTGACTACTGCTAAGCATGATTTGTACCTAGTTGCTGTGGTTGTCGCCATCTTAGGATTGCACTCTATTGCTGTCCAATATATATTAATGGCAGTATTAATACATTAAATAGATAATGGAGTTGATGATGGAATTACGCCAGTTACGTTACTTTATTGCGGTTGCTGAAGAGCTCCACTTCACCCGTGCTGCTTTGCGCATGCACATAGGACAGCCGCCTTTGAGTCATGCGATACAGATGCTAGAAGAGGATATTGGTGCGCAATTGTTTGAGCGCACTAAACGCTCGGTGCGTTTGACGGCTGCCGGGCATCTATTTTTGCAGGATGCAAGGCGCATAATCGCTTTGACTGAAAGTGCCAGCGAGATGGCAAGAAAAGCTGCGCGTGGCGAGACAGGTGAGCTACGCATAGGATTCACTTTTTCTACACCGTTCACCGCTATATTTTCCAACGTGATTAAGCGCTACAGAGAAAAGTATCCAGAGGTGAATCTGATTTTTCGGGAGTTATCGACTAATCGTCAGTTAGAAGAAATCGAGAAGCAGCAATTAGACCTGGGCTTTATTCGACCACCAGAGGGCGCAATGGAAGAGACCATGAAGTTCAATAATCTTCAGTTGAATACCCTGCGGCGCGACCCATTGATGGTGGTATTGCCCCTCACTCATGCTTTAAGTAAAAAGAAGAAAATCGCTTTAAAAGAATTAGCCGATGAATCCTTTATCATGTACCCGCACAAAGCGGGCACCGGTATTTATCCGCAGGTCATGCGTTTGTGCCAGGCGCAAGGATTCGCCCCCAAAGTTGCGCATGAAGTTGGCGAAGCCTCCACTATTATCGGCCTAGTCGCGGCGGCTTGTGGTATCTCAATTCTCCCTGGTTCGTTCGAACGCTTACACATGGATGGGGTGTGTTACCGACCTTTATCCGATACTAATGCGATGACGGCGTTGTTACTGGTAAGAGCCAAGAGTGAAAGTAATCCCTTAGTTGAAGCGTTTTGCGCATTGGCGATGAAGCAAGCCCAACTTAAAAATTGAGATTGATAATTTCTCGAACGCTGGGCTGGCAAGCCCAGCATGAGTCAAATATTTCGAAACTGTTGGGCTTCGATGCGCTCAGCACCAACCTACCATTTTCAATCCAAAATCTGGCGATAACGCTTGACCGCAATAGAACCGACGACAAAAAAATGCCAGCATAAGCCATAGCGCTTGGGTCAGCTGAGTGAGGGAGTTGCCTTTCAATAAAGTGCCGCGAACGATGCGTAAAAAATGCGTGAGCGGCAAGACTTCACCGATAGTTTGTGCCCACACTGGCATGGCGCGAAAAGGGAACATGAATCCCGACAAGAGTCTCGAATGCAAGAAGAAATAGAACGTGAACTGGATTGCCCGCAGTGCCGGCTTGGTGATCGTTGCGAAGGTGAACGCTAAAGCGAGGTCTGTTGCGTATAAGCCAAAGTCTTTGCTTCCTGTTTGGTTACAAACACTTGATTATCTGCAAAAGGTTTCCTTTGGAGAATATTTCATTTGCGTGTATATTAATTGATCTCATTACTTCCCACTTTTTCGCCATGTATAGAGTTAATTTGGGGGCGTTAAAATCGATACATGCTAGCCATTGGTCAATACGAACATGGTTGATGCTACTTGCTTGCCTTTCGTTACTGCCATTTGCCTTAATCGGCGTTTGGCAGCTCAACGCTAACCAAAATACCATACGTGAAGCATCTTACAATTCTCTCGATTTAGTCGCTGGTTATATCGAAGCTCATGCAAAGGATCAAGTGAGCGAGCTGCAACAATTGATCAAAATGACGGCGGAAGAAATGGTCGCCGATGATGGCAAGATCATCGATGATTTTAATCCTAATCAGTTTATGCGCTTACATCCGCATTTGTCGAACATTGTTTTGCATAAATATAATGGTGATGTCATCTATTCTTATGTCAAAACCCAGGGCGGTGCAGAACCTGCTCAGGCGCTGATACAGCAGGGAAAATTGAGCGAAGACCTTGTACTGAGTCCATTGTATATTGACCAAGCAAGCGGTCGCCCCAAGGTAGTCACTATCCATCTCATTCGCAAGAACAATCAGCCATCTGTTTTTTTGTCTTTCACTATTGATGTGCTCGAGTTAAATAAGATAGTGCTGTTTAACATTCCTAACGGACTTGACGCGTTTGTTATCGACAGACAGGGCACAAATTTATTTCTTCAAACAGATGGAGCTCGGTGGGTGGGGCGTGAGGTAAGTAATTACGCAGAAGACATTCCCCTCAAAGAGTTTAATCGAATCGTCCATTTGAAAATGCGCGATGGTAGATCGATGGTCTATGTTCAACGCTGGGTGCCAGCACTTGGCTGGTACGTGATGGTTGGTGAGCCTGAATCAGCTATTTTTGGCTCGATGCGAAGAAGCTTGGAAATTGGTTTACTCTACTTCATGGTTTGTTTGTCGCTTGCTCTGACAATTGCTTGGCGATTTTCGGAAGTGATTGCTCGTCCTATTCGCTCTGTAGCGAAATCAGCAAAAGCCATTGGCGCTGGAGAGAAAAGTTCATTGCATGTATCTGGCCCCACTGAGATTCACGAGGTCGCTTTGCAGCTCAATGCAATGCTGTTAGAACTGGATCAAAAGCGTGTACAACACGATGCTTTAACGGTTCACTATGCCAACATCTTGGAAAGTGCCCGTGACGGTTTGATTCTTATCGATGAAGATAACAATATCATTGAAATGAATCAGGCAGCATTGGCCATGTATGGGTATGCCGCTTCAATGCTGCAAAGGCTAAATATGAGTGATCTAATTTGCCAAGCTGAGCAAGTGTTGCAGAGCAAAGTATGGCTAGATGCGATCAGCAGCAGTAGTTCACTCATCGAAGCGAAACATCAAGATAGTGAGGGCAATACTTTTTCTGTAGAGATCAGTTCGAATTCTCTGATGGTGGATGGTAAGGTCTACCGCCAGTGCTTTATTCGTAATATCAGCGAGCGCAAAAAATTGGAATTGTCGCTACACCACCGTACCCGCGCATTAGAAGCCTTACGTGCCTCTACCAATGTCATTTCAAATGCAAAAAACCTAAACACGCTATTAGCGGATCTTTGTACCGTGCTCATTGAGCGTACCGGATATCGAATGGCATGGATAGGCGCTTCAGAATTTGATGAAGAGAGAAAAGTCCGTCCGCTGGCGAGTGCGGGTGACAATAAAAATTATATTTCGAATCTCAATATTACCTGGGCTGATAATGAAGCAGGACGCGGTCCAACAGGTAGTGCGATTCGTACAGGTCAGACGGTGATCGCGCGCAACATACAAACGGATCCACGCTTTAATCGTTGGCGTCAAACAGCTTTGAACAATGGTTTCAATGCCTCAATTGCCTTGCCGCTGATCGTCAATGATGTAAATTTTGGTGCCTTGAGTATTTACGCAAGCGACGGTGCTAGCTTTGATGATGACGAGGTGAGGTTGCTAGAAGAAATGGCGGCCGAGTTGACATACGGAATTGATCTGTTGCAGGCACGCGAACTCGGCAATACCTTGATGAATGAAGTGACAAAGAATGAGCATCGTTTTCGTATGCTGATTGAATTGTCGCCGATAGGTATTTATTTGAGTCATTTGGGACAAATTAGCTATGCGAATCCACGGTTTGAGGAAATTCTCGGTTATCAAAAAGCGGAACTGGTCGGCGTCTTTCTGAATGCTATCATAGCGCGCGAAGACCTCAATATTGCTGAACGTGCTCATGAGACATTGGTCAGCGATGGGAGAACGGGAAACTATACTTTACGTGGCAAGCGCAAAGATGGCAGCTTGATCGAGCTCGGTCTGCAAGAGGTGAGCGTTGAATTTGATGGCGTGCCTGCAAGCTTGGGGATGGCGCAAGATATTAGTGAGCGCGTGCGTAGCCAATCCGAGATTGCGCACTACATATCGCTGCTGGAACACGCAACCGAGGGAACTTTGGAGGCAGTTTCTCTGATGGTTGAACAGCGCGACCCCTACACTGCAGGACATGAAAAACGTGTAGGAATAATTGCTGGTGATATTGGTCTAGCAATGGGGCTGTCGGCCAATGTCGTCCAAGGTTTACGCCTCGCTGGTATGGTGCATGATGTTGGAAAAATTAGCGTACCAGCTGAAATTCTTTCCAAACCATCACGCTTAAGCAATATTGAAATGGCGCTGGTGAAAGAGCATGCGCAGACTGGCTACAACATCTTAAAGAACATCGAGGTTCCATGGCCGATTGCTCAGGTGTCTTACCAGCACCATGAGCGTATGGACGGTAGCGGCTATCCACGCGGCCTATTGGGTGATCAAATTTTGCTAGAGGCTCGCATTATTGCGGTCGCGGACGTTGTTGAATCCATGACCTCACACCGCCCATATCGCCCGGGCTTAGGTGTTGATGCCGCACTTGAAGAGATTCGAAAGAATCGTGGAATTTTTTATGACGCTGTTGTAGTCGACGCGTGTCTTAAATTGTTCCTAGAAGATGCTTATCAGATTCCCGTATAAGTAGGTTGCCTCTTCATGAGAGCAATTCTCAATTCATCGTTTCGTTGGCTAGGCTTGCAAGCGCATTATGAGTTGCGCAAAAAAAACTCGTTGTTGGGCTTCGCTACGCTCAGCACCAAGCTACGTTAGTTTCCTGGATTCATAGGCTGGGATACAAAGCCCAGCACAGGGTACGCAACAGAAACTCGTTGTTGGGCTTCGCTATGTTCAGCACCAACCTACCTTCGAACTTTTCAATCAACATCGCTAGAAAATTATCTTCACTGCGAAAGTGGTAGTGAAACATGCCCCCTATTTACCTGCGCATGTTCAGTCTGCGCACGTGGAGATAGGTGGCTGCAAGCGCAATGGTGGAGTAGCGCGCGGCCACTCCGCAACAAGGTTGGATCGATGCTTTGTGAGGGTCTGGTCATGGAGATTTGTTATCGGGCGAATGACAAGTAATGGCTAGTGATGACTATTGTTCGACCAAATCAAAGATGGGTAAAGCTCAGGCATGAAATTTGCTTATGAATATACATAGTATTTTTATGTGTAAATTGATGTAGCGCACATTCTTTACTTCAAGCGATAGCTATGCATAAGAAAAATCGCTAAATTTAAGCCAGAGTCGTTACCAAAGTTTTAGAAATACCGGATCAAATAAAGCGGTAGCTTGCTGGAATATTTTTTAATATTTTTTTTGTAAATTTTTATTTATTCGAAATGTCATTCTTGTTGAGCTTTTTCATTATTGTTAAATAGTTCGGGAGAACGAAATAACGCAATGACATGCTTCACGGCATTCACTTCCAAGTAAAGGACGAAACTATGAAAATAGCAACGCGCTTGATTATCTTGATTACCAGCTTGGCGATCGTCAGTTTTATCGTCAGTGGCATAGGTCTATACGGCTTGGTGAAGTCGAATAACGCTATTCTTACTATTTACGCTGATAGAACCGTCCCTGCCGTTGATATTGGCAAGATTCAAACCTTAGTCGTCAGCAATCGATTGGAAATAGCGATGGCGTTGCTGGATCAAAATCCCGAATCTGTGCAACGTGCCGTGCAGCACTTAGAGTCGAATATAGCCAGCGTCAATAAAATTTGGGACGCTTATATGGCGACCTATTTGACGCCCGAGGAGGCGATATTAGCAAATGACTTTGCGGCGCGTAGGACGCTTTATCTAAAGGAAGGCCTGCGTCCGAGTATCACGGCACTGCAGAGTGGGGATTTTGCTAAAGCCCAATCACTCATGCTAGAAAAAGTCAGTCCTCTCATGTCACTTGTGAAAGAGAAAGGTGACGCATTATTACAATTACAGATGGATGTCGCTAAGGAAGAATTTGATGCCGCCATTGCGCGCTTTGAGCTAATCCGATTGACGGCGATTATCGTGACTGTTTTGGGTTTGGCGGGCGCAATTGCATTTGGCTGGATGACGGTGCGTTATATCAGTCGTCAATTGGGCGGTGAACCTATCGATGTGGCACGGATTGCGCAAGCGATAGCACAAGGAGATTTAACGCAGGAGATTGCCTTAAAAAGTGATGATCAATCAAGTCTGCTCTATAACATGAAGGAAATGAACAGCAATCTGGCCAACGTCGTCAGTCAGGTACGCGGTGCCACCGACACCATTGCGACTTCTTCTAGCCAGATTGCGACAGGTAATATGGATCTGTCATCGCGCACTGAAGAACAAGCCAGCTCGCTGGAAGAGACCGCGGCTTCCTTAGAAGAGTTAACCAGTAACGTAAGACAAAATGCTGATAATGCACGTCAGGCCAGTCAATTAGCGAGTTCTGCTTCCGAAGTTGCGGTCAAAGGCGGTAGCGTCGTGGCAGAAGTGGTATCGACTATGGGTTCCATTAATGCCTCGTCAAAACGCATCGTCGATATTATTTCTGTCATTGATAGCATTGCGTTCCAGACCAATATTCTCGCGCTGAATGCAGCAGTTGAAGCCGCGCGAGCAGGTGAGCAGGGACGTGGATTTGCAGTGGTAGCGTCCGAAGTCAGAAATTTGGCACAGCGATCTGCCAGTGCCGCAAAGGAAATCAAATCATTGATTGATCACTCAGTGCAACAAGTTAATTTAGGCGCGAGACTAGTTGATGAAGCGGGCGTCACCATGCATGAAGTGGTCAATAGCGTTCAACGTGTCTCTGACATCATTAACGATATTAGCCATGCCAGCAACGAGCAGTCTTCTGGTATAGATCAAATTAATGTGGCAATTTCGAGTATGGATAATGTGACCCAACAAAATGCCGCCCTAGTCGAAGAGGCTGCCGCCGCCGCGTCGGCACTAGAGGATCAGGCCGAACAATTAAGTTCTTTAGTGAATACGTTTAAACTCAATGAGCAACTTACCCCAGTTCCAAATCGACTCTCCATGTCCGTTCGCAAAGCGCACATACCAGCGGCGAATTCGGGCCGGCCTTTGAAATTGATTGCGTAATCTATGATTGTTGACGTGTAAAGTCACTCGGCCTTACACGTCAAATCGTGAGTTTGTGCTTTGGGGGACTCGCTAGTGTATGCCGCGACCATGCGTTGCTGAGCCGCTCAGCAGAACACTAAGCGCTGTTGCAAATTGAATGCGCGACTGTAATGTTTCGATAAGGCTACGTCGTGCGGGAATGCCGAGATAGAGTAGCGCGCCGTCAGATAAGTGAAAAGTCTGCCAACGAGGATTTTCAGTACTAGATGGTCGCGGGGTTTTAGTGGGCGCTGTATCTGGGGTCAACGCTTGAGTAAATAATTAGCGCTCACCGGCGTACCGAGCGAGACGCTCCTCAAGTGTGCCTGAATGCAGTTCGAAAAGATGGTTGTCGAAGTCGTACACATACAAGGACTCCCCCTCCCCCGGTACACGCGATCGGGAGGGAAGAACCTCTGCCCCAATGCGCTCAAGACGCTCGCGGAAATGCGGAATATCTTCTGGGCGCACATGAAACGCTACATGTTGATAACTACGGTCTGCGAGCGGAACCCCCTCCATAGCCGCGACCCAAACCCCGCCAAGAACGAAGAACTTCTCGCGCGAGAGGGAGAAGTTCTTGCCGTTGCTGTCGTAAACCTCGGCAGCGCCCAGACCCTCGCACATGAATCTTGCCATGCAATCCAGATCTTTAACGAGAAATGTCAGATGACTGATGCCGTCCATGAGCGCTAACGCAGATGTGACGGGGTCGCCGCCACGGTTGTAAATAGAAGTGAAGTCATCTTCGGCGATTCCCCCTCGACAGTCTTGTTATGAGTTTTGTGCCCAGTATGTTTCATGCTCATCAATTATGCCTTTATTCGCCCATCGATTTTCATCGACATCCATCGTAAATTTTTTCTTATCCATCTCGCTCAGTAAGCGCCAACGTGCGTTTCTCGATACACCATCTACCTCTTTTACATCGAGCGGGAATTTCTTGAGCGTTCTCATCTGGCTTTCGTAAAGAGAATGTGAATTCGCACCACCAGATGAAAATGGATTTGCCAATTGCATTTGATCATCCTCCCAGTTACATATTCCACAAACAACATATGTGCCGTAATCATCTTCAGCTACAGTTTCGAATCCGCACGACGGACAAGGGAGGTTCATTTCAAGACTCATAGCTTTTTTGAAAGTGAAAGAAGCCGAAGTTAACATATTCATAAAAAATAGGCAACAAAGTTCCAAATGCCTTGAAACCCGCGTGATGCCAAGCTCTTTTTTGTTATACCTCTTAGAAAGAGGTATTACAGCACGAACACACAAGAGGTCTAGAATTCGTCGACCTCGGCCTCGCAAGTTATCACTTTAGTGCGTGAACCGATCAGTGAATTACATTTTGTGCGCAGCAGCAGCCATCGCTTTGCCAACGGCTTTCACTTCTATCGTTTGCGTCTTTTTATCTTTGCCCTCAATGACTAGACTCAATGGAATAACATCGCCTTCTTTGACTTGTGCAGTCAATCCTAGCAACATGACGTGATAGCTGCCTGGTTTGAGTTCAACGGCTTTACCTGCGGGTAAATCGAGACTCATGATTTGACGCATTTTCATGACGTCTTTATCCATTTCCATGGTGTGAATCTCGACGTTCTTGGCAGCTGGTGAGCTTGCGGAGATGATTTTCATATCTTGTGTTGCAGTCAGCTGCATGAAAGCGCCTGTGGCTTTTTGTTGTGGCACTGTGGTGCGTACCCACGGGTCTTTAACGGTGACTTGAGCGAAGGCGGTTGCGCAGAGACTGAAGCTGAGCGCGGCAAAAAGTGGGGAGATGTATCGTTTCATGGTTTTTCCTTTTGGTGGTAATGGTGGTAATGGAGGTAGTGACTACATAAAAATAAATTGACTACAAAACTGGTAAAAAGATCTCAAGATGCTTGTTTCATCAAGAGTCGAATATCGTCAGCAAATTGATCCGCGCTATGCTCGTGTCGCATTGCCAATCGAATTTTGCCTTTGGTGTCGAACAGATAGCTTAGCGTGGAGTGATCCATGGTGTAGCTACTGCCTGTGGTGACCTTAGCATAGAAGACTTTAAACTCCTCGGCAACTTGTTTTGTCTGTTCAGCAGTGCCGCGCAGGCCGAGAAAACTAGGATCAAAGTTGTGCGTATAGGCGCGCATCAATTCCGCGGTGTCGCGTTCAGGATCGATGCTGATGAAGATCACTTGCAATTGCTCGCCGTCTTTGCCTAATTTTTGTTTGACCTCCGCTGCACGGACAAGCGCGGTAGGGCAGATATCGGGGCACTGCGTAAAGCCAAAAAAGACCAACACGTAGCGGCCTTTAAAGTCTGCAAGTTGTTGTTGTTTTCCATCGCTATCATTTAGTTTGAAATCACGGCAGTATGCGGCACCTGTAATGTCGATGCTATTGAAACTGACGACATTTTGTTTGCATGCCGTGAGACTTAGCGCCAATGCACTAAGAAGAAAGGCGCGACGGTTTTGCGTTTGAAGTAAGGTAGGGATCATGATCATTTGGAGTGAGTAGTCGATTTAATTTGCTTGAACATCAGCACAGCTTCAACACAAATGAAAACAAAAAAGCTTACGCCCAACACAGGTAAAGCGAAGCCCAAGGCGAGCAGCAATAGCCAGATCCACCATGGAATCGCCATAGCGTGCGTTGTACTAATAGTCGGAGCCGATACGCTGCCTGCTTTACGGCGCTGTAGCCACATCGCATAACCAGAAATGACAGCGAAAATGACTGAGAGTCCGACGAGGATCAGCAAGAATTGATTCCACCAGCCAAACTCACCACGATGAAAGGGAATGCCGACCGCAGTTGCTTGCGCTAATAGCGGTAAATTACCCCAGCCAGATTGGTATAACACAGCACCCGAGTAGGCAGCGAGTATAAGTTGAAAGCGTTTGCCAGGTTGACTACGATCATAATTTTCTATGCGCCATACACCCTGTTCGGACTTGGGTGGTGTGATCTGCATTTGTATTGAAGGTGCCAGTTGACGCGCTTTGGCGTAGATCACTTGTGCACTCAATGCGGGTGTGCCGGGTATCAACGCTGATCTTAATTCCTTCGGTGGCTTTGGTGAGCTTTGCCCTAAAGCGGCTTGCATAGTACGGAAATTTTCACCTGCGTATTTGGACCAGGTAATGCCAGTGAGCATAATCGCCAAAGTCACGATGCTGAGAGCGACACTGATGATGCCATGCAGATAGCGCCAGTTGGCACGACGGTTTTGACTACCATTCCAGCGAATAACACTTGCCCAACTTGCTTTGCCGCGCGGCCACCATAAATAGATGCCAGTCATGAGCATGATGATCATCCAGCTAGCACCAAGCTCTATGATCCAACGCCAGCTATCACCTTGTAGCATGTTGGAATGTAACTTTCGCGCCCATTCACGAAATCGCCCGTTTTCTGCAATGCTGCCTTGTACTTTTAGCGTGCCGGGATTGATGTAGGCGATGAAAGGAGTCGTCTGTGTAATCGGTTCAGCATGATGTTGGTGCTCTGTGAGTGGGGCGACTGCTGCGCTGACTTTTTCAGCTTGTCCCGTCTGAGCACTAGGTTTCTTCTTATCGCCAAAAACAATTTGTGTTGTTTGCGTGTCGGTGTAAGCCGGAATGATAGTCCGGACAGGTTCACCGGGAAATTGCGCTCGTGCTGCTGCGATTTGTGCATCCAGATTTTGGGCTGGTGCAATCGCATCGACGGCATCGAGTTGTGCATGTCGCCAAGCTTCAATTTGTGGGGTGAATACATACAGCAATCCGCTAATCGCAGCGAACAAGACGACAGGCGCGGTGATCAAGCCTGCCCAAAAATGCAATCGCCAGAAGACGCGTTGTAGGAGGGCGCTGCGGTTGAGTTGATTTTGCATAAATTCACCAAATAGAAAAAGCGTGACTGAGTCAAAATGAGTTGCCTACCCGCGTCACGTTAGCGCTACGCAAATAGGTATTTATTCAGGGCTTACATCAATCGGTAGGGGGCGTCTTGCTCCCCCTACTTTTTGCTGTTTGCTTTCGTCCGGTTAGTAATCAAACTTCAATTCCGCTACGACGATGCGCTGTGCGTAGGGATGGAAGGCCCAGTACTTTTTGTTATTCAGATTGTCGATGCCAATGGCGGTACTCCATTGCCTATCAATTTTGTAGCGCACGCGCAAATCTGCCACCAGAAAATTGGAGAAGCCAGTGTAGGTAAATTGATTGATATCGCTATTGTCTAGTGATCCGTATTGGCGACCGCTGTAACGTACACCTAGCGTTGTGCTTAATTGATCGTTGTGACGATAACTGGCGACAAAATTCGCTCGCCATTCCGGGACACGTGGTTGCCACTTGCCGACGCTCTTGAGGAATTTATCATTCTTCACAATTTTTGAGTTAGCGTATGTCATGCTGGCCGCTAAATCCAAACCTTGCAACCCAACATCGCTGGCCTGATAGGCGATTTCTAGACCATTGGTGCGTATCTTATCGACGTTCTGAATGTTCGTGATAGTCGGTGTGACTAAGGTATTTGTTTGTGAATACAAAGCATCGACCGTGTCTTCATGGAAGAAGGTAGCGCGCAATAAACCTTTGCCGTTGTCTAATGATTGCTCGGCACTCCATTCGCTGGTCCATGATTTTTCTGGCTTTAGATTCGGATCATTGTTCACGATGGTTTGTGTTGATACGCTACCTTGATAAAGTTCAGAAACGGTAGGCATGCGAATCGCACGACCCAGCGAGGCTTTGAGAGTAAGTTCATCATTGGCGCGATAAGCCAGTGCTGCTTTGGGTGAAAAATAAGATTCATCGCGATTGGCAAATGGTAGTGTTGTCGTCGAATTCGAAAGCGCACCATCATGCGCTGACCACTGTTCAAAACGAGCACCAAGGATTGCTTTCCAGTCCGTGTTAATGCGCCAGGCATCTTGTACGTAAAGACTATTCAGTTCTGAATTACCTTGGAACGCGGAGAAGCGTTTGCTCGCATTGCCGGAAATCCAGTCGCCTGTGTCCGATACTAAAGTACGTAGTTTGTAGGCTTCGCGTTGGTAGCCAAATTCGGTCGTATGTTGTGGATTCGGGCGCCAGATTCCTTTGATTGCCAAGGTGTTCCAGCCTGTTCCGCTGCCATTCGTGATGCGACCTGCGCCGCCAGTGTTCGCGGTAGGTATTGCCACAGTTGGCGCACGAGCGATATCTTTGTGGTAGTCGTACAAACTAGCTGCCAATTCCCAATCCCATTCGCCTTTGGTATTGCTCTTCACATTTAAACCATGTGTGACGTGCTCCAACTGATTTTTGCTATTGGCGATATCGGTAGGATTGATTGCGTATTTCTTGCCTGCGATATTCACATCACCGCTATAAACTTGATTGCCTGCAGTATCGCGTAAATAAGTTTCGACACCGCTATTCATGTCGTTGCGCCAGACTCCCAAGGTATAGCTAGCGCGTAGCGTTGGTGTTATCTCGTAAGCGAGTTTGATCTTGGCGTGATCTTGTATCGTATGATATTGACCCGTTGAGGCGATTAACCACCAGTCTAGCCCTTGCGGATTCTTACCAGGAATCGCGCCCGTAACAACTTTGCCTGCGGTGCTTGTAACACCAGCAGAAAGTAATTTATTCGCGAAAACAATTGGGTGACCATCGCTATCGAGTCGATTGATATTCGCCCACCAAGAGAACGCGCCTTGTTTATCACCGAGACTTGCACTGAGTTGTTTGCCGCTGTAGCGCTGATCGGTGCCGCCTTCCTGGAAATTTTCGGAGAAGCCCAGAAGCTTGGCGTGTGCTTCGAATTTCTCGGGCATACGCGTTACATAATCAACTATTGCACCGACCGAGTTGCCCGAATAGGCAGCAGAAAACGGACCATACAGTACGTCAACTCGTTGAATCTCTTCTGGTGTGACCAAGCCCCAACGTGGCGTAAAAGAGGCACCGTTGCCTAACAGGTTGGAGAGTAGGATGCCGTCGGCATACACCATAGAGCGCGCGCTATTGCCTGTGCCGGAAGCGCGTGTCGCGAGTACGGCGTGATTGTAATCACCGACATAGCGCTTACGCACCAACAAACTCGGCAGGTACTTGAGCGCATCTTCTGCATCGATGGCATTGATCGTCGTTTCTAAACTTTTGGCATTGATGCCCTCAATGGTGGTCGGGATTTCCGTCGGTAGCGTCGTTGGTCGATCACCATTAATTGTGATGCGCTCGATTTGGTCTTTGCGATTTTGTTGATCTTCTTTGGTTTTATCGTCATCTGCCGCAAAAGCAGTTGTGCAGAAAAGTGGGAAGGCGGCAGCAATCGCGAATGCGATAGCATGTTGTTGGAGAGCGTTTTTCATGAGCTAAGTGTTCAATATCTGGCGCAAAAATTTTGGCGTTTGCGCGCAGAAAAAATCAAAAATAGAACAGTGCTTTTGAGCGTAAAAAATTCAAATTGAGATTCAATGTGAATAGTTCAGCGGTCAGCAAAGTTCGAAACAATGTGCGGCGCTAAATTGAATTAGAGCATCGACTAAGGTTTGATTTAATGGAACAGCGGTGGCCCACGAGCGGGCAGAGGAGCGGAGACTATCGCAGCGAGTCGTGCTGCGGGAATCGATTGTGTTGCGTAGGATAAAGTGTGCACGGGTGGACAGACACTGAGAACGGGTAGTTCAGGTGCAATCGCAGTTGGTACGCAGAACGAACATTCTAAAGTGTGTGTAGTGCTTTTGCCGTCGACGATCTTGCCTGATTCGTTGACGAATTTGATACCAGTGCTGGTACACACCATGCTCATGCCTTTTCCTGTCACCATAGGCGCTGCCATCGCGACACTGAGTGTTAATCCATAGAGGAATAGCACGGCGATCACGAGCTTATTAGCACGCTGTAAGCGATGAAATAGGGAAAAGGAAAACATGGGGCAGGATTGTAGCAGGAAAAATGATGGGTAAATCGACATTCTGAAACCAGAACACTTGAACAGGATGAAAACAAGTGTAAAGTAATGGGATACATTCCCGCTAAATAAAAGGACAGTGATGAAAATTTTTAAATTGATTCCCTTATGTGTTTTACTCGTCTCTGGTATGGCAAATGCGCAAAAAATAGGTAGTGTTGATACTGCATTTAAATTGCTTGGACCAGATCATAAAATTGTGGTGGAAGCTTATGATGATCCTAAAGTCAAGGGCGTTACTTGCTACGTTTCGCGCGCAAAAACGGGAGGTATTACAGGCGGCTTAGGTTTGGCTGAAGATAAAGCAGATGCATCGATTTCGTGTCGACAGATTGGTAACATCAGTTTTGACAAACCATTGAAGCAGCAGGAAGAAGTCTTTAATCAAAGTCTTTCCATTTTATTTAAGAAGTTACGCATCGTCAGGATGGTCGATGTCGAGCGCAATACGTTGATTTATTTGACTTACTCAGACAAGTTAATTGACGGATCGCCGCAGAATAGCGTCACTGCGGTGCCAGTTGAGGCGCGTACGCCAATTCCACTTAAATAAGCTATCAGCCTTACCATGCCTAATTACAAACTGTAAGAGTCTAAAGATCGGTTTATTCTATCTTCTTGCAAACTAAGGACTTACTTGGAATTGATTTCCTTTGGGAAATAATGTTTAATACGGTGCTTTCAGTTTTTCCACCTGCGTTCCGCCACCAACAGTATTTGAAAAGAATCTTTTACCATCACGATGAATCAAAGCGTCCAACCATCGGTGTCTAACAAACAAGCTGTCGACAGTCTGTTAAAGACGATCCGCATCCCGCCGCGTCCCAGTTTGTTGGTCGAGATGCAAAAAGAATTAAATAAAGTAGAACCTAGTGCGCAAGGCTTGGCAAAGATTATTGCAAATGATGTGTCGCTTGCCGCATCTCTATTAAAGCTGACTAATTCATCCTTCTTTGGTTTACGTTTGAAGGCGCAATCAGTAGACCATGCAGTCAGCTTAATCGGTTTAACTCAAACGGGCTTGCTGATGACCGGTATTATTGCGCGTCAGTCGGTCAACACAAATGGTTTGTCGCTTGGTAAATTTTGGGATTTTTCGACTAAGCGCGCGCAGGCTTTGAGTGCTATGGTGAAACGCTATCCCGTCTGCTCGACGGATGTGGCTCATACTTTTGGTTTGTTTTGTGATATCGGTGTGCCGATCTTGATGGAACGATTTCCTGATTATGCCGAGACGTGGAAGAAGGCGAACAATGAATTTGATTTGCCCTTGACTCAGGTTGAGGATAGCCACCATATAACGAATCATGCTTCTATCGGTTCTTTGATGGCACGTACTTGGGGTTTACCAGAACAAGTATCGACCGCGATTTTACTGCATCATGATTACAGCACGATAGAAGATAGAGCGACCGAAGATAGTGTGCGTGGCTTAATCGCTTTGTCCACGTTGGCGGAATACGCTATTCAAAAGTACGAAGGACAAGAGAGTTCAGCCGAATGGTCCAAGGCGAGTGAGCGCGTTTGCCAGTATTTGGGTATAGGTCTGCATGATGCCGAGGATTGGTGCGAAGAATTGCAGGACATTTTTAATCAGTCACACTAGTTTAGTGAGCTTGTTAGCTCACTAATAACGTCACACAGCAGCTATCGGCACTTATCGCGGTTTTCCACCCAAGATTCGAGCAGGTAAGAAGACGATAGCGCGCAATAATTCAAATACCCCATCCAGCGCAATACCCAATATCCGAAATGGGAGTAACAATAACCATACAATCGGGTACAGCAGCAATGCCAGTAAGGCGAGCGGCCAACACAATAAAAACAAAATAACCCAAAGCAAAAAGCCTATCATGGTGAAATTCCTTTAAATCGATGACAGTGACCAACTAAGTAGACATCATAAGTAGACTTCACTGTAGCGAGTCTACGCGTTTCTAAGCAATCGCAATGAGATAGAACGCAAAATGCTGGGTGCGAACTGTGAGCTAGACTATGACCCCGACCTAGCTCAACTAAGGTCTTCCATTCGCTATCCAGCTAATTAATTCATCCAAAATCGGGCGCGCCCGGCTGATGCCCGCTTCATCACTATTAATAATACCCACTACGATCCAGTCATTTTGCTGTTGATCACGCACATAGCCTGCAATCGCGACAACGTTCTTTAGCGTGCCAGTTTTAATCCGGGCGCGTGCTTCTGCAGCGCTGGATTTGAGACGATTGCGCATACTGCCATCGATACCCACGATCGGTAAGCTGGCAGCAAATTCTGGATACCAGTTGCTGTTAGCTGCGGTTTTTAAAATACTCGCCAATTGACTCGCGCTGATACGATCTGTGCGAGATAAGCCTGAGCCATTTTCGATATACAAGCCGTTGTCGGTAATATTGTTTTTTAACAGCCAGGCACGAACCACCGCATTTGCCGTTTGGCTGGTATCCGCAAAGTTTCTTGCTAACGGCGATTCTGCACCCATGGTCAAGAATAAGATGCGCGACATGGCATTGTCGGAAAATTTATTGATGATACGTATCGTTTCTGCCAGACTTTCAGATTCTCTTTGCACTAACAACGAGGCATCAACGGGCGTGACGCCATCTTGAATTCGTCCTTGCCAGCTGCCACCCAGTTCGGTCCAGAGTGCGCGTATCACGCTGCCGATATAGGCATTGCGTTCCACCACATTCAAATACACCGTGGTTTTACAATTCTTAGGAAAAACACCGCTCAAGGTGATGTCTATTTGCGCTTGATTATTGACCGTAGTTTGCGGTGCTAACCAGCCATTTTTCCATTCATTACAAGGCGCGTTACTGCGCGTCATTTGATTGTTTAAAGTGACGCGTTCCATTGGTGTGAATAATTTTGTCTCTATCGTATTGCTATCAGAACTGATGGAAAACGCACTGATGTTGCTGTTGATGAGTAGCGCGTCTGGAATCACGTTGTAATAGGCATCGGGATTCTCATCGAATGGTGTGACATAGAGTTCGGGACGTGTCGGTTGAAAATAACTACGATCAAGCACGATGTCGCCTTGTATTTCTCGTAGGCCTTGTTGGCGCAAATTACGTAGTAATTGACTTAATTTATCCCAAGTGAGATTAGGGTCGCCACCGCCTTTTAAATACAACTTGCCATTTAAAACGTTTTGCTTAATCGGTGCATCGGCGTAGATCTGGGTTTTCCATCGAAAGTTAGGACCTAGCTCATCCATGGCGATGAAACTGGTTAGTAGTTTCATGGTCGAGGCCGGGTTGACTGCTTTGTCGCCTTGTAAATTTAAGACGGAGCCATTTTGACGACTAGGTGCAATCACGACGCTGAAAGATGATTTTGGGAGATTCGCTTTCTTTAATAAATTCTCGACACTGCTTGGCAATATGTCTTGTGCCGCAATCGGTGCCGTGATCAAGGCACCTAGTAGGAAAGAGAGGAGGAAGCGCGGGAAGTGCATGGATTTGACTTTCAATCAATGAATATGAGCAACACTGAGTAGTATGCCATGTCAGCCTAAATTCTCGTGATGCTTGTTGAACTTTTGGGATACGATAGTGCTCTAAATATATCTGCAATCAGCTATTACGTTTTTATTCGTCCTTTTTTCTTCTATCTTGATCTCCAACGCAATCACTCTATGAAACTTAAAACTCTAGCTTTGCTGTGCTCGATGTTATATCTGACCAGCGCACAGGCGCAAAACAATCTGCCCGTCTCGTCTCAACCCACTGTCTTCACCATGAGTTCAGGTACTGAGCGCAGTGTAGAGCAATTGGCGATGGTCTTTGAAAAAGCGGATTTGAGTTTGAAATTAGATCCAGAGACGCGCAGCATCCAAGGCACCGCGATCTTGCTGTTTTCTGCCAAATCAGACTTAAAACGTATTGCCGTGGAACTGGATAAAAACTTGCCCATTGAGGCGGTCAGCATTAACGGTATTACCTTGGCCGCTGATTCGATTAGCAATGCCGAAGGGCGCTTGTTCTTGACTTTACCCAAGCCCTTGAAGATGGGGGAAAAGGCAGAAGTCAATATCCGTTATCAAGGCGTACCACGCATTGCCAAGCGCGCACCTTGGGATGGTGGTTTTGTCTGGACTAAGACACCAACTGGTGAACCATGGATAGCCTCGGCAGTGCAGGGCGAGGGCTGCGATTTGTTCTGGCCTTGCATTGATCATCCTATGGGCAAACCAAAACTAATGAACATGCATATCACCGTGCCAGCGCCTTTGGTGGTGGCGGGTAATGGCGTAGCCCAAGGCATGGATGAAAAAGATGGCTGGCGTACTTATCACTGGCAAACCAAAAATCCTAGTACTTACGGGATTGCTATTGACGTTGGACCTTACGAATTGTTAGAAGGCGAGTATCAAAGCCGTTTTGGCAATCGCATTCCTTTGCGTATGTGGCATCTACCTGCGAATAAAGAAAAGGCACAGGGATTGATGGCAGAATTCTCGCCTATGCTGGATTTCTTTGAGAGTAAATTTGGCCCATATCCTTTTGGTGATGAAAAAATGGGTGTCGTGGAAACCCCGCATTTAGGTATGGAGCATCAAACCATTAATGCTTACGGCAACGATTACCTCAAGTCAGCGCATGGTTATGATTGGCTCTTGCAGCATGAATTTGCGCACGAGTGGTTTGGCAATCAATTGACCAACGAAAACTGGGATGATTTCTGGTTACACGAAGGTTTCGGTTCGTATATGCAACCGCTGTATTTGCAATATCTGCGAGGCGAGCGTGACTATCAGGTGGCTTTACACGAACAAAGAATTCGCATCGTGAATAAATTCCCTATGGTGACCGGTCACTCTATGAGTGAGCATGAGGTATCGAACGGCCCCGGCAATGACGTGTATTTTAAAGGCTCCAATCTTTTGCATACGCTGCGCGGCTTGATCGGTGATGACGCTTTCTTTAAAGCGGTGCGCTTGTTGGTTTATGGTCGCAATGATCCCAAACCAGGCAATTTCGCACCGCGTTACAGCACCAGCAAAGAGTTCATTCAGATCGTGAATCAAGTGACTAAGAAAGATTGGAATTGGTTCTTTAAGAGCTATCTGACCCATGCGCGCTTACCAGAGGTAGTGGAGCAACGTGAAGGTAATATCTTGCATTTGAAATGGAAACTGCCTGATGGCAGCGAGTTTCCCTTGCCTCTGCAAGTCAGGGTCAATGACAAAATCGTCACCGTGCCTATGACTCATGGCGTGGGTAAAATGAGGTTGCCGCCCAATGCGACTTACACCATCGATCCGGGTGCTCGTGTACTCAAACACGAAGCTCATTTAGAAGTTTGGGCGGCGGATGCTGCAGCGCGGGCGAAGGCGCGTGCCAAAGCGAAATAACTTTTAGTTCTTTTTGTATTTCTCTATGGAAAACTGCGACGCAATGTAATGCTGTTCTTTAAGTCTAACTTCAAGCATCGTCATTCCCGCGAAGGCGGGAATCCAGCGACGTAAAAGCCTCAGACACTGGATCCCTGCCTTCGCAGGGATGACGCCTCTATGTTTTGAGCTTAACTGAACAGCATTAGCGATGTAGTGGCTATTCATAGGTGTACTACTGTCGCAGTTTTTCTGCCTCTTGTCGGTTCATGTCAGCAAATGTCGGCAAATTAACAATATTGGCTAAAGTTTAAGTTATACTCGCTTCCTTTTTTGAGCTTGGTTCGATCACTTTTTGATTTGAGTGATGTATCAGCACCAGAGATTCTTAATTTATGAATACAAGGAAGCTAGTTATGACTTTTCGTTCGCCATTGTTGACCGTCTCATCTTTGTTAGTCAGTGTTTTGCTGGCAAATACTGCCAGCGCGCAAAGCATACAAAAGGGTGCGATTGAGAAGTGTGCCAAGAATTTTGGTACTTTGGCTGTGGTGGAGCCACAAAGTCATATGCTGGCATCTTTGTCTCAATATAAACTCGGTTCGCCGTCGACGATGTTGCGCATGATCGTCGAGGAGTCAGGCTGTTTTACAGTGGTTGAACGCGGTGTGGCAATGCAGAATATCCGACAAGAACGTGAGTTAGCTTCTGCAGGTCAATTGCAGCAAGGCTCGAATGTCGGCGGTGGCCAATTGCAAGCGGCGGATTTTGTGATGACACCTGCAGTGCAATTTGCCAGTGATACCGGCGGTGTTGGTGGTGCAGTAGGTGGTTTGTTAGGTCGGTTTGGCGGTGGCTGGGGCGCGCTCGGTGGGCTCGCTGGTGGTGTCAAATTCAAAGAAGCTGAAACCACCTTATTGCTAGCCGACGTACGTTCAGGGATTCAAGTCGCGAGTGCTGAAGGTCAGGCAAGTAAGATGGATTTTAGTTTGGGTGGTTGGGGCTGGGGCGGCTTTGGCTGGGCCAGTGCGGGCGGTTACAGCAAAACACCCGAAGGGAAATTGATCGCAGCGAGTTTGCTCGACAACTACAACAAAATCGTGCAAAGCGTGCGTAACAAAGAGCAATTAATTCAAGCGACATCACAAGCTTCCAAAAACAACGCGGCAAATTCGATACAAGCGACACCGCCTTCTCAAGTCGCTGCTCAACAGTATGCTCCTCCAGCGCCATACGCTCCCGTGACGGCTTCAGGTTTGGTTGGCGTGTATGCAGTCAAATTTATCGGCGATGACGAGGGCACTGTCAACGTTATGATTAACAAAAACGGCAATGTCACCGGCATGGGTAAATCGAGTAAATATAACTTTAATTTCAATGTGTCGGGTACGGTGAGCCCAGATGGTGAACTGGCCTTGGCAGGCTCAGGCAAAGCGGGTGGTGCGAAATTTTTGGGTACAGTTGATTTGCAATCAGGTGCTGTGGTTGGGATGTGGCAGTGGGAAGGTAATCAGTCTGGCCAAGGTACGTTTAACGGGCGCAAACAATAAATAAGTGTGAATTGATCGTACACATTACATTCATTTAGTAAATCATTTGTAAAGTCAAAGAGAGTGGGAAAAATCCCGGCTCTCTTCTCTATTCGAAAAATGCTGGGATTTTCAGTCCAGCCTACATGATAAGCTTGTCATGTTCAGCAATTTTTTCAGTGATCCAGACTCAGGATCGTTGATTCATAATTGATAAAAACTAGGACAACCATGCAAGAACAAAATCACACCACCCTACAAGGCAAATTCAATCCTTTAATCCGTCCCTATTTAGTCTTATACGGCGCCTTCTTTTTCGCCATCACCATCGTGCTCATTCCTTTGGCGATTATTTGGTTATGCGGTTTGGGTCAATGGTGGGCGCGTCATTATTTTGACAAACTCGAATGCGAACTAAGCAGCAACTCGCTGCGTTTTCGAAAAGGTATCCTTTTCCAAGTTGAAAAAACCATCCCGCTAGAAAACATACAAGACGTCACCTTTACCGAAGGTCCCTTATTGCGTATGTTTAATCTGAGTATTTTGAAATTCGAAACGGCCGGACAAAGCGCAGGTCAAGCGCATGATATGCGTTTAATCGGATTGATCGATGCGCATGAATTTCGCAATAAAATCCTCAGTAATCGCGAAGCCTTGAAGCTCCATACGCAGCACACAGCAATCGCGTCAGCACCAATGACACATGTAAATCAAGATCAGCAAACCCAATTACTTAAAGCCATACTAGAACGACTCGATACCTTGTGTGAGCTTCAAAAAAATCAAAACACAATTAAATAAGCATCTAACGACGTAGGCTGGCAAACCAAAGGGATCAGCATCGCATTGTTTTTTCAACCTAAACCTCTTATAGAAAAATTCCACGTCGTCCACGCATTAAGTTAGCGGGAATACCGCAGCATCTAGTACAAAGAGGCGTCAATCGAGAGCCGTGCTTTTTTGCCGATGATGATCGGTGTTATCTACATTGGCTATTTAAGTCGGCTGTCGATTGGCAATGCGAAGTGCATGCTTATGTACTGATGACGAATCATGTTCACCTACGAGTGACACCAATGACGAACGAAGGTTAGGGGAAGCTGATGCAATCAGTCGGCAGACGTTACGTGCAATATGTGAATTGATTTTATAGCCGCAGCGGAGCATCGTGGGATGGACGATCTAAATCGAGTTTGGTGCAAACCGAAAATTATTTCTTGTTGTGTTAACGTTATATTGAACTCAATCCTGTCCGTGCTTGCATGGTGCAAGATCCAGCGCAATATCACTGGTCAAGCTATAGACATCATGCATTAGGTCATACCGATACGCGCTTGCAGCCGCATGTTCAGTATTTAGCGTTAGACAGAGATACTGAAACACGACAAGCTGCTTACCGACATCTTTTTAGAAGTGCATTAGAAGAAAAAGCAATTGACGATATTCGCCACGCTTTGCAGCAAGGACAGACTGTTGGTAGCGAAAAATTCAAAGAAGCGATGAGCGTCGCGAGTGGCGTAAGACGAACACAAAGTCGACGAGGGCGGCCGGTTAAGCCGTCAAATGATGTCATTGAAAAATTGGATCAAACAGATTTTGGATTTTAATCTTTTGGGGAATTGAAAATGAAATTGAACGATTTGAAAATGAAATTGAACGATTTGAAAATGAAATTGAACGATTTGAAAAACAATGTGATGCTGACTCCTTTGGTGTAAAACTGGGCTACCTGGACTTTGTGCAGCGGTCCTTCAACATTAGTGGGCGTATGGAGTGAAGCTTACAATCATGATTTTCCTTTGCACAAATTCGCCGCAGGGCGAAGGTTGTAGCATGCTCCTGTTCGATTAAGGCAGCGTTAACAATCATGGAAAGTCCTAGTTTTTTCTTTGCTTTTTAATGTTAATGTTCACTTAATCTAGCCTCGCTATACTGGGCGATGACGGAGGGGCGATGCGAGTAATACTAATTGAAGACGATGCTCTGATTGCCTCAGGCATCTTGGCCGGATTGCGGGTCCATGGCTTCGCGGTTGATCATGTGGCCAACGCGGCGGCGGCGCAAACGACGTTGGCGCTGGTGCATTTTGATGTAGTGATCCTCGATCTGGGGCTGCCCGACGAGGACGGCATCAGTCTGCTCAAACGTTTACGTGCCGCCAGCATGGCGGCACCCGTGTTGATCTTGTCCGCACGCGACGCGATCGACGATCGCGTGACGGGTTTACGCAGCGGTGCCGACGATTACCTGCTCAAGCCCTTCGATTTGTCCGAACTGGTGGCACGTCTGCATGCGCTGGTGCGCCGGGCAGCCGGGCGCAGCGTCGAGATGATCGAATTGGGCCAACTAAGTGTCAACCCGGCCAGCGGCGAAACTTTCCTGCGCGGCACGCCGGTATTGCTATCACGCCGCGAGCTTGCCTTGCTGACGGCTTTGCTCAATGCCCGCGGCAATATTCTTAGCGCCGACAAGCTCAAAGATAGCCTGTACGAATTCAACGAGGAAATTGAAAGTAATGCCTTGAATGTGCACATCCACCATCTGCGCAAAAAGCTCGATCCTGAATTGATCGAAACGGTGCGCGGCGTCGGTTACCGTATAGCGCGGCCAGCATGAGCCTGCGTGTTCGCCTATTATTGATGATCGGTGTGGCGCTAGCCTTGCTGTGGGGCGCTGGCGCGTTTTGGATGCAGGCTGATTTGAAACAACACATGCGCGACACGCTTGATCATCGACTGGAAATGTCAGCCTGGATGGTGGCCGACCTAGTCGAGCAAAATCCATCGGTCTGGAACACGCCGTCGGATGCGCGGACGCAAGCGCGCGCGCTAATGCAAGAGAAAGATGGAATATTTTGCCAGATTGGTGGTGTGCACGGCGAAGTCTACGCTCGCACCATGGGTGTCACCGGTAGCGCGATGGCTTCGGTAACGCCTGGCTTCTCGGAACAAACCGTCGATGGCCAAGCGTGGAGAACCTATACGCTCGAGGCGCACGGCTTGCGCATCACGACGGCCGACCGCAATATCGAACGCAGCGCTTTGCTGGAGCGCTTAATGCTTGCAGCGGTACTGCCCTTCGTGGTGGCACTGGTGGGCGGGCTTGCAGTGTTGTGGTTGGGTGTGGGCCGTGCCTTGCAACCGCTTGAACGACTGCGCCAACAAATTGGCGCGCGCGCGCCCGATGCAAAGGCATTGGTGCCAGTGGACGATACACCGGTCGAATTGCTACCATTTGTCACCACGCTCAATGAAATGTTGGGCCGCATCGACGCCACGTTCAGCCGAGAACGTCGCTTCACCAGCGATGCTGCGCACGAACTACGCACCCCGCTAACAGCCATCAAAATTCACGTAGATGTGTTGCGCCTGTCTCAGGGCGAGGCCGCCAAGACGGCGCTTGACCATGTCGATGAAGGCGTGGCGCGCTTGCAAGGGGCACTGGTACAGCTATTGACGCTGGCGCAGGTTGAGGGGCAACCTTCATGGGACGAACAAGATTGTGCCGACGCCGACCAAGTGGCCAAATTGGCCATTCGTGATGCCGCACCAAACGGCGACGCCCGCTTGCAGCTCAGTGGCAAGGCGGAAGGTCTGCTACTGGCGTTACCGCAGGCGCTGGCTGTTACGGCGCTGCGCAACTTGATCGATAATGCGCGCCGCCATGCGCCGCCGGACGGATGGATAATGGTTGACGTCAGCTTGAGCGGCGACAGCGTCACGTACACCGTTCGTGACAATGGCGCTGGGATGAGTGCTGACGATATCGCCAAGGCCACCGAACGGTTCTGGCGGCGCGGTAGCGGGGTCGGTAGCGGATTGGGTTTGTCGATCGTGCAGGCATTGGCCGATCGTTTTAATGGACAACTGAGCTTGAGCCAGATCGTGCCGCATGGACTAGAGGCCACTCTGCGTCTGCCGCTCAAAGCACAGATTCAGAGTTAAATTCAGACATAACATCAGAAGCGCGGTGACTGCGCTTGACGGCCGTTGCTAACTCATTTCCACGCTTTGGCGTAACGATCCGTCTAACGAAGTCTAGTCGGACAATTTGGAGCCTCGACCCAGCATCCGCAGCAGAGTGGCGTCCTTATCTACCCAATGATGTTTGAGCGCCCCGGCAATATGCAGTAGCAGCAGAATGACGACTGCGTAGCCAAAATATTCGTGCAATCTCTGCGCCAGCACCTCCAGCGTCTCGTTGTAACTACGTACTTCTCCAGAGTGGCCTGTTACAAAATTGGGCGTCAGAAAATCCAGCCCAAACACCCCAAGCCCGTGACCGCTGATGCCCGAAAACAGCATGCCGCTGATCGGCATGGCGACTGTCGTAATTAATAGCAACCGGTGTACCCATTTTGCAAAGCCCTGCATCATGGGTGAAGCTTTGCTAGGCATCGACCGCCACGGCCGCAGCCAGCGCCACATCAGCCGCGCGACAATCAAGAAGCAGGCCAACATGGCCAGCGATTTGTGCAGCTCGTATAAGTGCCATTTCTCCAGCTTGGCCATGTAAAAGCCCATGCCGAGCAGACCCATCATGGCGATGGCCACCATCCAGTGCAGGGCGATCGTTGTCTTGTTGATGGCGGGGATTTGTGTCATAGGATGCTCCGTCAAATAGAAAAAAGGGGAGAGAAACTTGGCGCTTGCACGGTCTTAAGCGAGCAAGAACCGGGCAAAGGCGATCCAGCCATCGGTAGCGCCGATAATCAAGCGCAGCGGTTGTGCCAGCAGAATCAACAAACCGCCCCAGATAAAAGCCGGATGCACAGAAAAGCGTGCATGCTTGCTGCCGAAGCCATCGGCGACAAAGATCACAAGCAAAACGGCATCGTGCAATACAAACAGCAGCCATTCTGGGCCGCTTCGGATGAAATCGAGCGGGATACGGGCAATAGCTGGAGCAAGCAAGCTAAGGTTGGCGAGCAGCATTAAGCGGCTATGCCAATCGCTGCGGCGACGCATCACCAGACCCGCTATGATTAACGCCGCAAAGACCAAAAGATCGCCGAAGGAGGTCGCCAGAAAAGACAAGCCCGCTATGTCATCAGGCATGCTGCGTTTGGCCAGGCCCAAGGCTACCCCAATGCCAACGATGACCACCAGCACGGCCAACGCAGCGCCGAACTTGCCTAGCTTACGGTGCAAGTGCGCTTGTCCCTTCATTATCAGCGTTACTTGTAGCAAGAAGGTCGCCAACCACAAACCCATCAGCACCGCATGCACGTGCAGCAGCAAAGGCATATTTGCCAGGCCGCTGCGCAACTTAGCTAGAAAGATCGGCCCAAAGCCGGCCACGACAAGCCCAACCGCTAGCAACCCCGCACTAAGAAAGAAGCGGCTGCGAGGAAGTCGGGCTAGAGACGCCTGAGTAGGTTTCATAGTAATTAAAAGGAAAGAGTGAAGTGCCAGACACGTAGCTTGCGACGCACAGATTAAGGCAGTATTAACTGTTGAGAATAATTTTTCGGCATATGCCCTTGCATCCCATTGTATTGATCATGCTGCGTTTGTCTTTGTATGCTCGCCCAATTGGCTTGGATGGGCGAAGTCGTCGGCCCCGTCATCGTTGCATTTCAATTGTTCTGATTTGCGCGCGATAGATAAGTCCCTTGCGGATCAGTAGTTTCTCCATCTCGACAAAAATAAATGCGTTGATCGATAGCAGCAGGCAAAATCCCTGTTCTCCGACTGTCAGTGGCTCGATTGGGCTAATGAAGCACTTGCTCAACCTAATGGGCAATCAAGCCTCAAGCCGATTCTCCGTTGCCGTTTCGCTGGTGAGCGCTTTAGTCATCAGTAAGCACGACATCATTAATACGGGAATGACAGAGATCAGCACCCAGAATTTGGCTTTGGGCGGCGATATAGAAACACGACAAGCTTCCTATCGGGATCTTCTTAGAAGTACTTTAGAAGAAAAAGCAATCGACGATATTCGCCTCGCTTTGCAGCAAGGATAGACAGTTGGTAGCGAAAAATTCAAAGACGCGATGAGTGTCGCGAGTGGCGTAAGACGAACGCAAAGTCGACGAGGGCGGCCGGTTAAGGCGTCAAATGATGTCATTGAAAAATTGGATTACACGAATTTTGGATTTTAATCTTTGGGAGAAACGAAAATGAAATTGAACGGTTTGAAAAGCAATGTGACGTTGACCTCTTTTGACCGGCCCTCTTTGACCGAGTCAAAAAAAGACATTTTTTTGAAAAAATCCCTTTCTATCTTTGAAATTCTGCCAACTGTTTAGAAAGAGATTGACACCACCATTCCTGCCTTAGATACTCAGTTCATTTCCTGTAAGAATTTTTATTTTTGCCTCGTGGTCTGTTGTTCGCTTTGGAATGCATTTCAGTGTGAAAAATATCCATCTCAAATTATTTTTGCCTTTCGCTATCGGCATTTTGGTGCTGCTACCGGCCTTACTCATTACCTGGTTTGGTTATAGCGCGGCACAACATGCTGCAATTGATGCGGCCAATAGCATCATGGTGCAAGCGAGTCTGCGTGCCAGTGAAGCGGCAAATGCCGATTTAGCTGAGAGCAGTCGTTTGATGAATTATTTTTCCAGTTACGGCGACGCTGTTGGTGGCGAACCTGATCCGCGCAATTTTACTAGTGCCGATCGTTTTGAAGAGGTCGCTTGGGGCGCGATGCGAAGCACCCGGCTCGTTAAATTTGTCGCCTTTGCGTCAGTTGATGGAGCCTATCGCGCGATCAATTTATATGACGAAGATGCCTTACCCGAAGTCTTAACACAAGATGCTGGCGAAGCAAAACGCAGGCATTACCGTAGCACGCTCCCTCTCGATAGACGTATGATGATAGGAAGCGATAAACTTGACTATTCGGCGAGTTCGCGCCCTTGGTATCAAACGGCGATGAAAGCGGCAGATCAGACAGGTACTGCCACAGATCAACGTTCTTGGACCGATGTTTATCCTTCTTTTTCACGCAATCAACTTCACATAGCCCATTCAGTGGTGGTGCGTAATTCCAAGCGTGAAGTAGCAGGTGTCTTGGCGCTCGAAGTCTCATTTAAACTGTTGAGTGAGTTATTAAGGAGCCTACAAATTAGCCCCAATGCGATCGCCTTTATTATTGATCGTAATGGAAAATTAGTTGCCACCTCTAACGAAAAAGAGTTGATCGGCCTAGCAGATGTCCCTTTACTTGCTGCCACCGAATCAGGCTCGCCATTGGTGCGCGCTGCGATGCAAAATTTGCCGCAGCGAGGCAACGTCAATGCCCTCAAGGCTTATCGTAACGGCGAAGGCTCACAAGAAAAGAAAAATGCCAATACGGCTTGTTTGCAGTCGGGACGTTGCGAGAATTTTCAATTTGAGCTGCAAGGGCAAACGGTTTTAGCACATGCTTCATCTCTCAACCATTTACCGGAAGATGAGCATAGTTCGACTTCCCCTGTGTTAAATAAGATGGCGCGCGGTGAAAACTTTCCTGAGTGGCGTTTAGTGATTGCAGCGCCTGTGGATGATTTTAGTTATGTCATTAAGGAAAAAAGTCAGCGCACGGTAGCGTTAGCCGCTTTTTTTGCGTTGCTGGCGTCCGCCTTCGGTATCTGGTTTGCACTGCGCTTAAATAACATTATCGCGACAATTGCACGGGCTGCAGTAAAGTTAGGACGTGGTGATCTAGAACATAGTCCTATCCTTACCCGCTTTGCGGAGTTTCGTCAGATCAGTGATGAGTTAGCGAATACGGCAAATGCCCTACGTGCTTCACGCGATGCGCTGATGGCGCAAAATGCAGAATTAGAAGCGCGAGTATTCGAGCGCACAAAAGACTTGGCCTATCAGACTGAGCAAGCGCTGATCGCGGTGAATGCTAAGGCGGCTTTTTTGGCGACCATGAGTCACGAAATACGAACGCCGATGAATGGTGTCATCGGGATGACCGATTTGTTGGCGGGAACATCGCTAAATGTAGAGCAGCGCGATTACGTCAGCACGATTAGATCTTCCGGTGACGCACTTTTGACCATTATTAATGATATCTTGGACTTTTCCAAAATTGAATCAGGTAAGTTAATTTTAGAGCGTGAGCCTTTGTCCTTGCAGCAATTGGTCGAAGAGAGTTTGGCCTTAGTTGCGGCCGCCGCAAATCGCAAGAACGTCGAGCTTTTGTATGAAATTGATCCAGCGGTACCAGCGATGGTTATGGGAGATGTCACTCGCTTGCGCCAAATTGTATTGAATCTCTTGAGTAACGCCGTCAAGTTTACCGATAAGGGTGAAGTACATCTGCATGTGCAGCAAGAAAATCCCATGCGTCCCGAAATTCTGTGCATCACCGTGCGCGATACCGGTATTGGGATTCCCGCAGACGGTATCGATATGCTGTTTTCAGCTTTTTCCCAAATCGACGCGGCGACGACGCGCAAGTATGGCGGAACAGGTTTAGGATTGGCGATCAGTCGCCGCTTGGCCGAATTGATGCATGGCTCAATTAATGTAGAGAGTGAAGTAGGACAAGGTAGTCGTTTTATTGTCCGCGTGAAGGCGCATCCGGCTGTCGCGTTTGGTTTGGATTTTCAATCGTTGAGCGCTGGACAAAACGCATCAGCTAACTTGCAGGCTTTGCAAGGTAAACGGGCATTATTAATCGATGATAATGTCTCCTCACTGCGCATATTGCAGCAAAGATTAACGCGTTATGGCATGAACTGCACAGCGGTATCAAATTTGTCCGTTTTGAACGATATGCTGGCAGACAATCAAGAATTTGATTGTGCCCTAATTGATTTTGATATGCCTGAGATGAATGGCATTCGGGTCGCTCAGCATTTGCGTTTGAAGAGCAAAAAAACTGAGCTGCCGGTGATTTTATTGAGCAACGTCGCTGACAGCAGGGATCAGGACGTGGCGCATTCATGTCAGGTGCATTTAATTAAGCCGATTAAAGAGAGTTTGTTACTTGATGCCTTAATCAGTGTTCTCCATCCTGAAAATGGTAGGGAGATTGTCCTCGAGCATGATAGCCTTCAGGCGAAAAATCGCTTAGCCGCCAGCCAACATGCAGAGCAATATCCTCTGCGCTTATTGATCGTGGATGACAATGCGACTAACCGAAAAGTGGCGCGCATGATGTTGCAATATTTTGGCTACACCGCCGATAGTGCAAATGATGGACGTGAAGCCGTGGATCAAGTGGTTGCCGCAGATGCAGCCCAGAAGCCATTCGACCTAATTTGGATGGACGTGCATATGCCCAATTTAGATGGATTGGAATGCACCAAGATATTACGTCGCTCATCGATACTACAACCCTATATTGTTGCCATGACCGCCGCTGCTATGCATGGTGACCGTGAAATGTGTCTGCAAGCAGGCATGGATGATTACGTCAGTAAACCCTTAGAAATTGCAGAGCTTGAACGCGCTTTCGCGACTTATTTTAAGCGGCTGGGTGTGGATTTTAATGCGCCACCGCTACTTGCATCTCAGGTGTCATTGATAGGGCAGCAAGCACCGAGCATCGGCCAAGTTATCGTGAATGACAAAATACAGTATTTTGATCCCGATAGATTCATGGCATTTTGTGAAGGTAATCCTGCGTATCGAGCTACATTCCTGGAGTTGATCAAGAATATGATCAGTAAGAGTCCTGCACAATATGCCAATGCCATAGAAGCATGGGAAGAGCGACGAAATGAAGAGGCTGCCCGTGTTTTTCACACAATGCGGGGCTCTTTGGGCACACTCGGTGCGATTGAATTTATAGAGATGTCGCGCACACTTGAGAACGCCATCAAGCAAAATGAAACGCAGGAAGTCGATGTCTTATTCCTTAAAATTAAGGAAGTATTAGATCAGACTTTGGTAGAGGCGCAACAATGGCTGGATAGGCAAGAACCAGTATAACTTTCACACTGTAACCCTACGCAAAAAAAGCTTTGTTAATGCAATAAGCTAAATGTGATGAGTAGGAGGCAATGAAAGTTGTCTTTGATTTACTAAAATCTCAGTATTTTCAGCACTTTTCGGCATTGGATAAGGCTTTTCGCTATAATCTGCCCCTTCCTTCTCCCGCACGAATAAGCCCCATTATGACCTTACGTACCAACGAAATTGAATTGTTGTCGCCTGCCAAAACAGTCGAGATCGGACGTGAGGCGATTCTGCATGGTGCCGACGCAGTGTATATCGGTGGACCCTCATTTGGCGCACGTCACAATGCCAGCAATGAAATCAGCGAAATCGCGAAATTAGTCGAATTTGCGCATCGCTATCACGCCAGAATTTTCGTGACACTGAACACGATTTTGCATGACAGCGAATTAGAACCCGCGCAAAAATTGATTCATCAATTTTATGATGCCGGCGTTGATGCACTGATTGTGCAAGACATGGGTGTGATGGAATTGGATATTCCACCTATACAAATTCATGCCAGTACCCAGTGCGATATTCGGGGACCTGGCAAAGCACACTTTTTGGGTGCATCCGGTTTCTCACAATTGGTGTTGGCACGTGAACTTACCTTAGAGCAAATTAAAGCAATCAAGGCGCAGACCAATACGCCTTTGGAATATTTTGTCCACGGTGCTTTGTGCGTGGCGTTTTCCGGTCAATGCTATATCTCGCACGCGAAAGATGGGCGTAGTGCAAATCGCGGCGATTGTTCACAAGCCTGTCGTTTGCCTTATACACTCACTGATGGCGAAGGCCGCGTCGTCGCTTACGATAAGCATTTGTTGTCGATGAAAGACAATGATCAAAGCGCGAATCTAGAAGCCTTGCTCGATGCCGGTATTCAATCGTTGAAAATCGAAGGCCGCTATAAAGATATGGGCTATGTGAAAAATATCACTGCACATTATCGTTTGCTATTGGATGAAATTTTAGAGCGTCGCCCAGAGTACTATCGCGCTTCGAGTGGTCATACGCAGATAGCATTTACACCGAATGTTGATAAGACTTTTCACCGCGGTCACACTGCGTATTTTGCCAATGGACGTTTGGATGATATTGGTGCGTTTGATTCTCCTAAGTTTGTTGGCCTGCACATAGGTTACGTGACTCGACTCGGACCCGATTGGTTTGAATTGGAAACCAATGAAGACTTAGCGAATGGCGATGGATTCAATTACATGCACAAGCGCGAAGTCGTCGGTGTGCACGCGAATACCGTAGAGAAAAAGACGATTAACGAAAACGGCACGATCTGGCGCGTGCATCCAAATGAAAAGATGGCAGAGTTCGCAAGTCTTAAAGTTGGCATGTCGGTGCACCGTAATCGAGATCAGCAATGGGAAATGGCATTAACCAAAAAATCCTCGGATCGCAAACTGGGTTTGTGGATGAATTTGTCCGAAGCTGAGAATGGTTTAGTGTTGAATTTGTCGGATGCCGATGGCGTGAATACCAGCACCATGCTTGAACTCACATTAGAACCAGCGCAACAAGCTGATAAAGCTGAAGCGGGTTTGCGTGAGAATCTGGGTAAACTTGGTAACACCATGTTTTATGTTGAACAGTTAGACTTGAATTTAAGTCAGCCGTGGTTTGTACCGTCCTCAGTGATTAACGCCTTGCGCCGTGATGCGGTTGCGAAGCATGAAGAAGCACGTGTGCAACACTGGAAGCGTCCGTTACGCGAAGCTGCGCAAGAGCCTTTGGTGCCTTATCCAGAAACCACGCTCACTTATCTTGCCAATGTCTACAATCACAAAGCCAGCGCATTTTATAAAAAGCATGGTGTGCAACTGATCGCTGCCGCTTACGAGTCACATGAAGAAGCGGGCGAAGTACCGCTGATGATCACCAAGCATTGCTTACGCTTCTCTTTCAATCTTTGCCCGAAACAGGCAAAGGGTGTGACAGGTGTGCAAGGTCAAGTTAAAGCAGAGCCGATGACTCTGGTCAATGGCGACGAAAAATTCACACTACGTTTTGATTGCAAACCATGCGAAATGCACGTCATGGGAAGTATGAAGCCCCACATCCTCAGGTCTGCTCCACCGAGTACTGTGGCTAGTCCTTTGGTGTTTCATAAATCAAGACCCCAGTAACCGTTGCTTGAGATCGGACGTAGGTTGGCGCTGAACAAAGTGAAGCCCAACACTGATCAGCACCTAAGTTTTTTTAATTCATATACGGTACTGGTACAAGCTGGGCTTTGCAGCCCAGCCTACGGGAAAGCTATATCCTTCTCACATACCCAATTACATCGCACGCTTCCAATAAGGCAATACGATATGGCCTCTGTTTTTAGCGAGCACCAATAAACCGACGGTCGCCGCGACGATAATCCCCAAAGCGATGGCGGAACCTTCGATGCCGAATGCACCACCAGTTAACCAATCGGGGCCCGTCATTTTTCCTATGAATAAACCCTTACGAGCTTCATGTCCGGAAACAGCGACAGAGAAGATACCGTCTTGAAAGAAGTTCCACGCTGCATGCAGTGATACGCACAACCAAAGACGACCTGTGACCATAAATGCTGCCGCTAATAGCAATCCTGCGGCGGTAATATTAGCAAAACCTAATACACTGATATTGTCGTTCGCGAGATGCATGATGCCAAACAACACAGCCGATGCCAGCAGCGCCAGCCAGCTGCCCAAGGATTGTTGAAGCACACGAAAGAACACACCACGCAACATGATTTCTTCGATTAATCCCACTGTAAGATGCATCAGTAGTGGAATTAATATCACAGACCATGGTGAGCTTGCGGTGATTTGAAAGCCACCCAGGAGAGCAATCGTCGCTACGGTGGCGCAAACCAAGATGCCGCCAATCGCAAAGCCTAAGCCAAACTCAGCAAAAAATCCTGACAAAGCCAGCTCAGGGGTCGCGCGTTTTTCTACTTTGTGTGCATACCATCTATAACAGGCATAGCCTACACAGGCGCCAAAAAGTTGCCCAAGCTTGATGATCAATTTGTCATCGATTAATTTAGTCGAAGCGGCTTGTATCAATAAAAATGGTAATAGAAACGAGACTACTCCCATTACGATGCGTGTTATCGGAAATTGTATGATGCGTTGTAGTAGTGAAGTACTTATGGGAGCAGCGAGGTGAGTCGTTGTCATGATGGATCTTTGGTCTATTGGTTTGAATGGCCTTGCCAGAATGATAGTTAGCTTGTTCGCTCGGGCAGGAATAATGCAACGAAGCGAACTTTAACCGTAGGTCGTTTCCCGAATCCGCACATTCCGACCAACTGCAGAATCAGCGGCATGAGCTGTAGCGACAAAAAGAATAAGCTTGAAACTACAGGAAGGAAGATGGACAGCGACGAATGCGCTTATAAGGCTCTGTACCTGCAGCACTTGGTGAAGCGTGCTGCAAGATATGACATGTGCGTAATGCTAGATGCCTGATTACGTTAGGTCTTATTTGCTAAAAGCCTTACGTGACCCATCTTCAAAAACCTCATCGTCGGCGATCAGTTTTCCGCCTTCATCCCAGCGTTTTTGGCGGAATACTTTTCCATTTTTATCGTGATGTTCTTCGTAGCTGATTTTTCCATCATCGAAGAAAGTTTTGTGGATGCCGATAGGGCGGTTATTGTAGCTACCTAGTTGTTGATATTTGGCTTGTGAAGTCAGAGCGCCTTTATCATTGAATGATTTCACTTCTTTGAAATAGTCTTTACCTTCTATTGAAAATTCTTGGAGTTGACGCATTTGTCCATTTTGATAGAACTGTGCTTCTGACGTCATAAAGTTTCTGCGTCTGTCTTCTATCTCTAGCATGGAAAACTTTTGTTCTTGCTTCGTACTACCGCTCTCGTAAAACACGCTTTTCCGGACGAAGGCACGGCTTTTTTCTGCGGCGTTGATCACGGTTTCATATTGTTTATTGCTATTCTCGAAAAAACCGGTTTCTGTGATTTCACTGGCTTTCAATTCCATCGTGTTTCTGATTTTTCCAGTATTGGTGTCGAAACTAGTCGCTTGTTGAATTACGCCCGCCAGTATGGTTTCTGTGGCGCGTTTTTGACCTTCATCGGTGTAATAGGTATTGGTGATCGCTTTACCCTTAAAGCCGCACAAGCTCGCGTCGTCTGCATGAGGTGCCAACGAGGGCTTGCTACTGCAACTTACACTATGTAGCGCAGCTTTCTTTGTGAAGCGCACTGATGCCGGAGATTTGCCTTCCGCTATCCATTCAACTTTTTTCAAAGTGCCATCCGGGTACCATTCGCGTTGTAGACCCTGAGGCTGACCCATGACTTCGGTTTCTTCCTGTATCAACTGCTTATTCGGTGCATATTTGCGTGTAATGCCATTTCTCGGGCCATTTTTCGTATCGGTGTATTCGAGTGCGAGCACACCATTTTGGTAGAGCCGATATAAGCCATAAATTTCTCCAGCCTTGATTTCACGTTCACGGCTCATTAAGCCGGTACTACGATCTTTGCAAATGATGATGCCAGTCTTGCCTGCAGTGGTCGAGCCATTCGAAGTGCTGACCGATTCACCGTTCAAAGTGCAGTCTTCGATCTGGTAGGCAAGACTAGTAGAGCATATTGATAAGGCAGTGCAGGTCATCAGGAGTTTGATTGTCAGCTTCATAGCGGTAAATCTCGTGGAAGGTAGTTGGCGAAGAATGTGGTGCGTGATTCGAGTATTGTAACTGAAGTAAAAATGCCGACAGTTTTTTAGGCTGTCGGCATTGTTTTATTTTGCTACGCTAGTGCTAAGCTAGATCTTACAAATTGTCCTGCAAAAATTTCCATTTGGCTTTTTGCAGTGACCAATTCTGCCATACATCTGATACGCCATGACCTTGGCCTGGATAGAGTTGCAAGCTGTACTCTTTATTCCCTTTCGCCAGAGCGTCGATGAACATGATGGTATTTTGTGGATGCACATTGTCGTCCATCGTACCATGCATGATCATGATTTTGCCGCTCAGATCTTTGGCTGCTTTTAAGCTAGAACCTTTGTCGTAGCCTTCTGCATTTTCTTGCGGTAGACCCATGTAGCGTTCAGTGTAAATACTGTCATAGAGGCGCCAATCTGTCACTGGCGCGCCAACGAAGCCGACTTTCCACGCTTTGCTACGCGTCATCGCATAGGAAGTGAAGTAGCCACCATAGCTCCAGCCATTTAAAGCGATTCTGTCCATATCGGCAAAGCCTTGCTGACGCAACCACTCCAAACCATCCAACTGGTCTTGTAACTCTAACTGTCCCAGTTTTTTATGGATAGGCCAAGCGCTGGAGACACCTTTATTACTCGCGCTTTGATTATCCATAATCCAAACGACATAGCCTTGTTGCGCCAAGAAGTGGTAATACAAATTGGTGCTCCACTGATCACGTACTTGTGGCGCCATCGGGCCAGCATACAGGTGTTGATAGACAGGGTACTTCTTTGTCGCGTCAAAATTCGGCGGCAAGAACAAGACGCTCTCCATCAGGAAACCATTGCGTGATTTGACTTGCTGGTGCTTCATCGTCGCTAATTGCAAGTCTTTGATTTTAGCCGGGACACCCGCATCATCAACCAATTTCACTTGTACACCCGCATCGGTGAATAAAGCTTGTTTTGGCGTCTGGGTCATGCTGCTCCAGCTGTCGACATAGTGTGTGAAGGTTTTATTCCAACGCACCATGTGCGTGCCTTTTTCTTCCGTCAGACGCTTGAAATTGCTACCATCAAGACTCACGCTATAGGCGTCATTACCGATAGGATTGCGTTCGTTGGCGGCAAATAGCACACGGCCTTTTGCTTCATCTATGCCATGTACAGCACGTACATCCCAGTCGCCTTGCGTGACGGCTTTGACTAATTGGAAGTTTTTGTCGTAGTGATATAAATGGTGATGACCAGTACGGCTCGATTCCCAAATGAAGCCACCATCTTTTAAGAAATGCGGCAAAGGCAGACGTTCAGTCCATGCCGGACTGGTTTCTTTTACCACTGCTTTGCTATTGAGCTTTGCGTCGTAGATACGCAAATCTAACCAAGTTTGAACACGATCCTGCCAAGCTGCCATCAGTCGACCATCAGGCGTCCAGTCAACCTGAACGATCAGCGTTTCTTTGCCTGCGTATGGGTCTTGTGTCCAGCTGATTTTGCCATTCAAATCAACCACGCCAAGTTTTGTAATTGGATTGGAATCGCCTGCTTTTGGATAACGGGTGCGATCGGTTTTGACTGGCTGTGCGTGATCACCACTTAAGGTATAGACCGGCACTTTCGTTTCATCAAAACTTAAGAAGGCTAATTTTTTAGAATCCGGTGCCCAGCGAAATGCGCGAAAATTGCCGCGACCGTAGACTTCCTCTTGATACACCCAATCTAAACGACCATTAAACACGGTTTCGCTGCCACCTGTGGTTAGGCGCTTTTCTTTGGCTGTCGCAACATCCGTCGCGTACATGTCATTACCTTTTAAGTAAGCGACCGTTTTTGAATCAGGTGAAAGCAAAGCTTCGTCTTCTTTGACGTCAGGTGTATTCGTTAAAGCACGTGCTTTATTCGCATTGAGATCGAGCAACCAGATATCGTTTTTGTAAGTGAAGATATAGCTCTTGGTTTCTGGTTTGATACGAGCACTTAATTGATCTGCCAATTTGGCTAATTCTTTTTCATCCAGCTTGGCTGTTTTTAAGATAGTGAGGACATTGCCGTCGGCTGGTAATGCTGTTTTTTCCCAAGTAGATGGGTTGATCACGAAAAGTTCCGCAGTGCCTTTATTCACTTTGGACTCGATTAAACGATTTTGGTTGTCCCACGATAAGCGCGTCATCGGTGCCGCGTTAAAATTTTGTTTTTGCTCTGGGTGATAGAGCATTTCTAAAGTTAATTTGCCATCGCCAGCGTACGCCACGCCGCTAGTCGCGAAACTTGCGACTAGGGCTAGGCCGATTGCGTTCAAGGGAATAGTGCGTTTCATACCTGATCCTCCAAATGATTTTTCTTGATAGTTGGATAATGCAAAATTAAATTTTTTAGGGTCAAAAAGCTGACAGTTTAAGATGCTTATTTTGTTGTTTAGTTCAATTTTTTCAAAGACTTAATGACGAGAGGTAAAAGTTTTTCTTGTAATGCAGCTTGCTTACTTTCTTGTAAATTGAGATACATCGCTGACAAAAAAGCGGTCAGATTATGTTTGCGCGCCAGGCTTGCTTGAGTCGTTTTTTTTAAGTCAAGTGAAGTCGTCAATAAACCAGTAAACCAGTTATCCCATTCTTCGGCCGTCAGCGCCGAGCGCAGTCCTAAATAAAACACGGGCGTCATCAAGCGCTCACCTTCACCATATTGATAGAAGTGTTGATCGTTACGAATCTGTTGTGCCAGCGCCTCTAGCATTGCGCTGTGTTGGGACTTATTCAGGGCAGGATTCAGGGATAGTTGCATCATCCAGTCAGCAGCATGTGCGACACCGTGCCGCCAGCCTTGTTTTTCATCGTAGCCACGATAGTCTTGAATGTTGCGTAGGTAATGCGCAGCAAGGTTGACCATTTCTTGCCTTTGTGCCTCGCTCATAAATGCTTTGCGTCGGTCAACTCGCGCCACTTCAGCCAACACTAATGCCGCAAACGCTTGCTGAAATCCGGGATCATTTTTCGTGCGTGGAGCAGAGATTTGCGCCTGAAGTTGTTGCTGAATAGTTTGTATAGTTTCCGTTGTCAGCAGTTCGCCGCGCATCCAAAACGACAGCGCCTCGAACGCAATCTCATCGCGTAATTGCGGATCAGGACTGGCTAAGCAATCGAGCAAGTTGAGTGCGCTTTGCTGCCGTTGTTGTGCATCCGCGATTTGCCATTTGCTCTCTTTTAAAATCAGTAAATTTTCTTGTGTCTTGCCGTCGGGCGGGCAAGCGGCAAAAGCAACAGCGCTGTAGCTGAGCAAGACACTTGTGATTGCGCTTCGGTAAAAAGATTTCATAGCATCGCCTTCCATAAAAAGTACTGAATTAAAAGTACGGAGTTTTAATGAACTTTGTGAGCGTTTATTGAATGAACGGTTTAATCGCCTTCATGGTTCTATCGGTCGCGCCTTGATGCTGCAAGAAAAATGCATGCGCTTGTGCTCCCTTTTGCGTGCGTGTCGCCACGTCATCGAGCAAAGTTTGGGCACGCAGCATGACGTCTTCGGCATCACTGGCGCGTTGCGCGCAGTTGGCGGCAATCGCTTGTTCGGTAATTTCTGAAAAATTAAAAGTATGCGGGCCAGTCAAGACTGGGCGGCTCATGGCGAAAGCTTCGATCAGATTGTGTCCGCCTAATGCTACCAAACTGCCACCCACAAAAGCGAGATCGCTGGCCGCATAGTACATATACATCTCGCCCATACTATCGCCCAAAAATACTTGAGTATCGCTCGGAATCGGTAAAACATTCTGATCCAAATCTAATGAGGAGCGACGTACAAAACGCAGTTGATGTTGAGCTAGTAAGGCGGCTACTTGGTCGAAGCGTTGCGGGTGGCGTGGTGTAATAATTAGCAGAGCGCGAGGTAGTTGCAATTGCTTGAATGCATTGACGATTAAGACTTCTTCGCCTTCACGGGTGCTAGCACAAATGAAAACCGGTCGATCTGCAAAATAAGTACGTAATTTCGCGCCACGCTCAGCCATCAAAGGCGGTGGGCTTACATCAAATTTCATATTGCCGGTCACACATAAGTCTCGCACACCAAGCATACGCAAACGCTCTGCATCAGGGCCGGACTGCGCCGCTACATAATCAATCGCCTGTGCAGCAGGCAGCATGAGGCGGGATAGACGTTGGGCTTTCTTAAGCGAGCGCTCCGACAAGCGAGCATTGACTAAAGCCACTGGAATTGCTGCCGCTTTGCACTGCGCAATCAGATTCGGCCAGACTTCTGTTTCGATCAAGACACAAATTGTCGGTGAAAAGTGGCGCAAAAAGCGCCGTATCATCCAATTGATATCGTAAGGTACAAAGGCTTGCGTCAAGCGGTTCGCCACATTGCTAAACAAAGCCTGACCCGTGCTGCGACCTATCGGTGTCATGTGAGTCAGTACAATATGATGTTCAGGATAGGCGGCCAACAGTGCTCTGACGATGGGCTCGGCGGCACGGGTTTCGCCCGCGGAGACGGCATGTACCCAGATGGTTGTTTGCCCTTTCTTGCTGGGATACCAACCAAGGCGTTCGGCTATATGTTGGCGATATCCTGGTTCCTGTTTGCCGCGTAACCAAAGACGTAAGATGACAAAGGGAAGGGCGAGAGACCAGGCTAGAGAATAGAGGAGACGCATTAATTATTTTATACAGAAGCAAGTTGCTCCCGGTGAATTGGTGAAATAGATGCTGAATATACCTTAATTTTTAATGGTGGTAGATTGAATTGCATGCGTTTTCGGGGTCATTGAGAAAGTTTTTCTTATTACTGGAAGTGCTATCTGGACTTTTTATCCTTGAATTAATAGCAAGCAAGTGGCTTGAGAAAGCGTGGTTTATTGGTGTGATTAATTGCTTTACCTTTAAATAGTTTAGGTTTAAAGTATTTATTCGCTGCGGTATTTTGATAAAAATAGAATAAAAACCAAAAAATACCAATCAATCAATGGAGACTGACCGATGTCTAAGCAATTTTTGCAATCTGCCCATGTCGATACCTTTGCCTTTGAACATTTGCCACCGCCAGAGCAATGGCCAGACTTAGTGTTCGATTTGCCTGAGTTACAGTATCCCGAACGTCTCAATTGTGCGAATGCTTTTTTAGAAGACATTGCTGAGCAAGGGTTTGCTGACAAAGTGGCGATACGCAGTGCTAGTGCGACATGGACTTATGCCGAGCTCAGTGCGAAAGTGAATCAGATCGCGCATGTGTTGGTCGATGAGATGCACTTAGTGCCAGGGAATCGTGTGTTATTGCGCGGTGCGAATAATCCTATGATGGCCGCTAGTATTTTGGCCGTGTGGAAAGTCGGCTGTGTGGCGGTACCAACCATGCCTTTGTTGCGCGCGAAAGAGTTAAGCGTGATTATCGATAAAGCGCAAATCTCCGCGGCCTTATGTTCCGCGGCTCTGCTTGAGGAGTTGGAGGCAGCGCAGAAATTGAGTTCGATGCTGCAACAGTTTAAGGTTTTCAATAGCGATTCTGCAGGTTCGGTCGAACAATTGATGGCGTCCAAATCGAGTACTTTCGCCGCTGTCGATACGCACGCCGAAGATGTTTGCCTGATCAGCTTTACGTCTGGCACGACCGGTAAGCCCAAAGGCACCATGCATTTCCATCGTGATGTGCTAGCGATTTGCGATTGCTTCCCGCGTTCGATTTTGCAATCGCAAGCAAGTGATACGTTCATTGGCACGCCGCCATTGGCATTTACCTTTGGTCTGGGCGGCTTATTGTTGTTCCCATTGCGCATCGGTGCGACTGCTGTGCTGCTGGAAAAGCTCACACCAGAAAGCTTACTCAAAGCCATCGATGACTATCAAGCGACAGTTTGTTTTACTGCGCCTACTTTTTATCGCCAGATGCTGCCCATGGTGCCGAATTTTTCACTGAAGTCACTGCAAAAGACGGTCTCTGCTGGTGAAACATTGCCCGCAGCGACGCGCGAGGCTTGGCAAGCTGCGACCGGCTTAATCATGATCGATGGCATCGGTGCGACGGAGATGTTGCATATCTTTATTTCGGCAGCAGGTGAGCATGCGCGTTCAGGCGCGACGGGTAAAGCGGTTCCGGGTTACCAGGCTTGTGTTCTTGACGAGAACGGCAATCCAGCGCCAGTGGGCGTGACAGGCAGACTCGCCGTTAAAGGTCCGACGGGTTGCCGCTATTTGGCTGACGACAGACAAAAAAACTATATCTTGAATGGCTGGAATCTGACTGGTGACGCTTACGAAATGGATGCCGAAGGCTATTTCCATTATCGTGCGCGCACAGACGATATGATCATCACCGCTGGCTATAACGTAGCGGGTCCCGAAGTGGAAGAAATCATTCTTAAACATCCCGACGTCGCTGAATGCGCGGTGATCGGCTTGCCAGACGAAGAGCGCGGTCAGATCGTCAAAGCCTTTGTGGTTTTGCGCGATGCCACGAAGGCGCGTGATCCCAAAGCGAGTGAAGCTTTGGTCAGCGATATCCAGCAATTCGTGAAAGCAAACGTCGCACCTTATAAATATCCGCGCTGTATAGAATTCAAAGACGCTTTGCCTCGTACAGAAACTGGCAAAGTTCAACGATTTAAATTGAAGACGAATGTGAATACGTAAAATGAACATACTTTGCATAGGCGGTGGTCCCGCTGGTTTGTACTTTGCTTTGCTGATGAAAAAGCAAAACCCAGCACACCGTATCGTGGTGGTTGAACGTAATCGTCCTTATGATACGTTTGGTTGGGGCGTGGTGTTTTCTGATCAAACTTTGGGGAATCTGGTGAAGGCGGACGAGCCAACCGCCAAAACCATACTGCAAGCCTTCAATCATTGGGATGACATCGACGTCCATTTTAAAGGCCAGGTCGTCACTTCGGGCGGACATGGATTTTGCGGTATCGGTCGCAAACGCTTACTGAATATTTTGCAAGAACGTTGTGAACAACTCGGTGTGGAATTGGTATTTGAAACCGATGTGCAGGATGATCAAATTTTAGCGGAGACCTATGACGCCGATCTCGTGATTGCGAGTGATGGTTTGAATAGCCGGATTCGTACGCGCTATGAATCCACCTACCAACCCGACATCGATACGCGCAAATGCCGTTTTGTTTGGCTGGGTACTAAGAAATTGTTCTCCGCATTTACTTTCGCCTTTGAAGAAACCGAGCATGGCTGGTTTCAGGCGCATGCTTATCAATATGATGGTGATACAGCGACTTTCATTGTTGAGACACCGGAAGAAGTATGGTTGAAGGCTGGCCTCGATCAAATGGATCAGGCGCAAGCGATTGCGTTTTGTGAAAAGCTATTTGCGAAGTACTTGGATGGCAATGCCCTGATGAGCAACGCCAGCCATCTACGTGGCTCAGCGAGTTGGATCAAATTCCCGCGCATTATTTGTAAGCAGTGGGTGCATCAGAATCAGATTAGTGGCAAAACCGTACCTGTGGTCTTGATGGGTGATGCGGCGCATACGGCGCATTTTTCTATAGGATCGGGTACCAAATTAGCGCTTGAAGATGCGATAGAACTCGCCAATTGCTTTGCGCAACATAGTGCGAAGGGTATGCAAGCGGTGATGGATGCGTACCAAGAAATGCGCGCGATTGAAGTACTGAAGATACAAAGTGCTGCACGCAATTCCATGGAATGGTTTGAAAACGTGGAGCGCTATACCGCGATGGAGGCACCACAATTCGCTTACTCAATGCTGACACGCAGCCAGCGTTTGTCGCATGAGAATCTGCGTCTGCGCGATGCGAGTTATGTGCGGAGTTTTGAATCTTGGATCGCGGAGCAGGCTTTTGCAAATGCTGACTTAGCAATGCCAGTGACAAAAAGTGCGATTCCACCGATGTTCACGCCTTTCAAAGTGCGCGATGTGGTGCTGAAAAATCGCATCGTGGTGTCGCCAATGGCGCAGTATTCTGCCGTCGATGGCGTCGCTGGTGATTTCCATTTAGTGCATCTTGGTAGCCGTGCGATGGGTGGTGCAGGATTGGTATTTGCAGAAATGACTTGTGTTTCAGCTGAGGGCAGAATTACACCCGGTTGCCCCGGCTTGTATGCGCCGGAACATACCCAAGCATGGAAGCGCATTGTTGACTTCGTACACGCCAACAGCGATGCCAAGATCGCGGTGCAGCTCGGTCATGCGGGCGCTAAAGGTTCCACCAAACGTGCTTGGGATGGCATTGATCAGCCGTTGGATTCAGATAATTGGCCTTTGATATCGGCGTCTGAACAACAATATTTGCATGGTGTGTCACAAGTCGCGAAAGCAGCGACCAAAGCACAAATGACGCAAGTCTTGAATGAATTTGTCGCATCGACAATTGCGGCTGATCAGGCTGGTTTTGACTGGATGGAATTACATTGCGCACACGGTTATTTCTTATCGAGCTTTATTTCTCCCTTAACCAATCAGCGCGCGGATGAATACGGTGGCAGCTTGGAAAACCGTTGTCGCTATCCGTTGGAAGTTTTCGTTGCGATACGTGAAGTTTGGCCAGTGCATAAGCCGATGTCGGTGCGCATCTCTGCGCATGATTGGGTAGAAGGCGGTATCACGCCTGACGATGCCGTCGCAGTTGCTAGGCTGTTTAAACAAGCTGGTGCAGATATGATTGATTGCTCCTCAGGACAAGTGAGCAAACAAGAAAAGCCGGTGTATGGGCGCATGTTCCAAACACCCTTCTCAGATCGTATCCGCAATGAAGTACAGATTCCCACAATAGCGGTGGGCGCGATCTTTGAAGCCGATCATGTGAACAGCATCATTGCCGCTGGCCGTGCTGATTTATGTGCTATTGCAAGGCCGCATCTGGCAGACCCCGCCTGGACCTTGCATGAAGCTGCTAAGTTAGGCTTCACCGACATCAGTTGGCCACAACAATACATCGCAGGTAAGTTGCAATTAGAACGGAATCTGGAACGAGAACGTCAAGTCGCAGCTGCAAGTCGTGGCATGAGCCCGCAAGAAATTGCCGCAAAATTATTGGAAGGCTGATATGAATTTTTTTCATCCCGCATTAGTCGGCAAACATGCTTTGGTCACTGGCGGCGCGACAGGGATAGGCTTGGCCATTACGCAGGCATTGCTAGCGCAAGGCGTCAAAGTGACGATCGCAGGGCGTACTGACGCGAACTTGCAAAAGGCAGCACAGCAGTTGAGTGATGCTGGACTGATGCAAACGACAGTGATGGATGTCAGCGATAGTGTCTCAGTGAGTGCTGGTTTTACGCAAGCGGTTGAACAATTTGGTACGGTCGATATCTTGATTAACAACGCAGGCCAGGCAAGCTCTGCGCCTTTTTTAAAGACGACCGAAGCGCAATGGCAGCAAATGCTGGCAGTCAATCTGACTGGCACTTTCCTGTGCACACAACAAGCTTTGCCCGCTATGTTGTTGCAATCTTGGGGCCGCATTGTGAATGTCGCAAGCACAGCAGGATTGAAAGGCTATGCTTATGTCGCAGCCTATGCGGCCGCGAAACATGGCGTGATTGGTTTAACTAAGTCATTGGCATTGGAAGTCGCTCAAAAAGGAGTCACGGTCAATGCTGTGTGCCCGGGTTATACCGAGACGGACATCGTGCGCGAAGCGATCGCCAATATCATGGCAAAAACCGGCCGCAGTGAAGAACAAGCGCGTGCAGAACTCGCGGCAGGCAATCCACAAAAACGACTGATTCAGCCGGAAGAAGTCGCGGATGCTGTGTTGTGGCTCTGTTCGCCCGCGAGTGCATCGCAAAACGGTCAGTCGATTACGGTCGCCGGTGGTGAGGTCATGTGATGAGCGAGCGAGACGTGACTACTTACCCTACGGATCCTATCGATCTAGAAACCCGTTTAACCAAAGACCACCATCTATCTTTAAAATTATGGCTGCGCATGCTGTCGACCACGGTCATGATAGAAAATGAAATTCGCAATCGTTTGCGTGCAGAATTTGATATTACCTTGCCGCGCTTTGATCTAATGGCGCAACTAGAACGTCATCCCGATGGTTTGCGTATGGGCGAATTATCCAAGCGCATGATGGTCACAGGTGGCAATATCACCGGCATCACCGACCAGTTAGAGCAAGAAGATTTGGTCATGCGTGTGACCGATAAACAAGACAGACGTGCGTACAGCGTCAAGCTCACACCAGCTGGACGGAAGGCATTTAAGACCATGGCGAGCGTGCATGAAGCCTGGGTGGCAGAGTTATTTTCGGGTTTAGATGTGGAACAGAAAACTCAAATGATTAGTTTGTTGTCGAGTGTCAAGTCAGACTTGAGCGCAGGTGACAAGCAAACCGGAAAAGAATGAGAACAATATGAACTATCTTAATGGAAACGCCAGCGACTTACCTGGCAATCATCAAATGCTAGCAAATTATCAAGCCACGCACTTTGCCTATCAGGTCAAGGATAAAGTCGCGACCATCATGCTAAATCGCCCCGAACGTAAGAATCCACTAACCTTTGATTCCTATGCAGAATTGCGTGATCTGTTTCGCGCGATGTGCTATGCCGACGATATCAAAGCGATTGTGATCACGGGGGCAGGCGATAATTTCTGTTCGGGTGGTGATGTGCACGAAATCATCGGACCATTAACGCAACTCGATATGCCTGGCTTGCTGCGTTTCACGCAAATGACGGGCGATTTGGTCAAAGCCATGCGCGCCTGCCCACAGCCTATCATCGCTGCCGTTGATGGTATTTGCGCCGGTGCTGGTGCGATCATCGCGATGGCGTCGGATATTCGGATAGGAACGAGTCGCAGTAAAACGGCGTTCCTCTTTACTCGGGTTGGACTAGCGGGCTGCGACATGGGCGCTTGCGCAATATTGCCACGCATCATAGGCCAAGGTCGAGCCTCCGATTTGTTATACAGCGGACGCAGTATGTCGGGAGAGGAAGGCGAGCGTTGGGGATTTTTTAATCAATTGGCTGAGCCAGAACAAGTGATCAGTGCAGCACAAAGCTACGCTAGTAATCTCGCGAGTGGCCCAACTTTCGCCCACGCGATGACAAAAAAAATGCTGCACGAAGAATGGGATATGAGCGTCGATCAGGCGATTGATGCGGAAGCTAAAGCGCAGGCGATTTGCATGATGACCAATGATTTTCATCGGGCTTATCATGCTTTTGTAAACAAAGAAAAGCCAAAGTTTGAAGGTGATTGAAACTAGGCTGATGATTTTAAGATGTAGGGCGGGTGCAACCCGCGCCGCCAGAACATAGAGCGCAACGGACCGATCTATGTGCGGCGCGGGTTGCACCCGCCCTACAAATGGTATCGGGCATGCTCGACCGGAAATCAATCGGCTAAGCACTAAGAACAGATATAAATTAATAGGAAACACATGTCAAACACTTCCCACTTAAACTGGCCCTTTTTCAACGAAGAACATCGCCAATTACAAACTCAATTGGATCATTGGGCTAGCGAGAATATTCATCAAACGCACAGCAAAGATGTCGACCAAGAATGTCGCGATCTAGTCAAGCAATTGGGTGAAGCAGGGTGGTTGAAACATGCGATCGGTGGCAAAGCCTACGGTGCGAATCAAGACGTGATCGACACGCGTGCGATCTGCATCTTGCGTGAAACATTAGCGCGTTATTCAGGCTTAGCCGATTTTGCTTTTGCCATGCAAGGTTTAGGTACAGGTGCGATTAGTTTATTCGGTAGCGAACAACAAAAGACCACTTACTTAGAAAAAGTTGGGCAAGGTAAACTGATTTCGGCGTTTGCATTGTCCGAGCCCGATGCTGGCTCTGATGTCGCCGCTATGCAATGTGCAGCAACTCTGGTTCACGACGCGCATGGTGATTATTACTTACTCGAAGGTGAAAAGACCTGGATCTCGAATGGCGGCATCGCTGATTTTTACGTGGTGTTTGCCCGCACCGGTGAAGCGGCAGGCGCACGTGGTATCTCAGCTTTCATTGTTGACGCTAATATTGATGGATTTGAAATCGCTGAACGCATAGACGTGATCGCCCCCCATCCCTTGGCGCGTTTGAAATTTAATCAATGCCGTATTCCTGTTAGTCAGCGTATTGGTGAAGCAGGGCAAGGCTTTAAAGTGGCGATGGCGACGCTCGATGTATTCCGTACTTCGGTGGCTGCCGCCGGTTTGGGTTTTGCGCGTCGAGCTTTAGATGAAGCAATAGCGCGCGCCACGAGTCGAAAAATGTTTGGGCAAACGCTCGCTGATTTTCAACTAACCCAAGCCAAGTTGGCGCAGATGGCGACGACCATTGATAGCGCGGCTTTGCTTGTGTATCGCGCGGCGTGGCAACGCGATCAGGGACAACGCGTCACTAAGGAAGCTGCGATGGCAAAAATGGTTGCGACTGAAGGTGCGCAACAAGTGATCGATGCGGCTGTACAGATGTTTGGTGGCATGGGGGTAATGAGCGAAGTGCCAGTAGAAAGACTGTATCGCGAAATCCGAGCATTGCGCATCTACGAAGGCGCTACTGAGGTACAACAACTGATCATCGCACGTGAAATGCTGAAAGACTACAAGGATGCGAATCTATGAGCTTGGTGTTTCGCACGCCTATTACTATCCGTTTCGGACATTGTGACCCAGCTGGCATCGTATTTTATCCGCGCTATTTTGAATTGATCAATGGCGTGGTGGAAGACTGGTGTGCGCAAGGCTTGGGCATGAGTTTTCATGAAATGCACATGGTGCAAGGTATCGGTTTGCCCACCGTGCATATAGAAACCGATTTCGTTAAAACCAGTGTGTTGGGTGATGAGTTAATTGCTGAATTACGTGTAGTCAAACTAGGGCGAGCATCGGCGACGGTGGAAATTCAAATGCTAGGACAAGAACAAGATTTAAGACTAAAAGCGCAACTCGTGTTGGTGATGGCGCAGGTCAAAGAGCGCAAAGCCATCGCTTTGCCCGTGGCCTTGCGTGAACAAATGCACAAGTACTTGGTAAGCTAAAGTACTGCGGTAGGGTGCGCCGTGCGCACCAAAAGTTTAGATGAACATTGGCACAACAAGAGTATTGGCAGATATTGGTGCGCACGACGCACCCTACATACAATAAAAAGTACTGAAAGGAATGACTATGGATTTTTTACAACCACCAGGCTGGGTGCGGCCACGCGGTTATTCAAATGGCGTCGCCGCCACAGGACGCACGATTTGTGTCGGCGGCATGATAGGGTGGGATGGACAAGAGCAGTTTCATTGCGATGACATCGCCGGACAAACGCGGCAGGCATTACAAAATATTGTAGAGGTCTTAGCCGAAGGTGGCGCGAAACCTGAGCACATCGTGCGTATGACTTGGTATGTGATCGACAAGAAAGAATATGTGGCGGCCTACAAAGAAATCGGTGCAGCATATCGCGATGTCATTGGTAAACATTTTCCAGCGATGGCAGCAGTGCAGGTAGCGGGCTTGATCGAAGACCGTGCCCGTGTGGAAATTGAAGTGACGGCTATCGTGCCCGATGAAATTTAATACTAGCGATTAGCCACAATTTTTAAGATGGAACTCAAAGAGTTTCGAATCAATGACCATTGTGGCTGATAGAACGGAAACTAGACTAAAGTAGACGCCACGTCGCGTATCACCTCTAACAAATAATCAATGGATGCCTCAGTTTTGCGATGATTGATGATGCAGGCACGCAGTACAAATTCGCCATTCAAACGTGTGCCAGTAATGAACACGCGCCCATCCGCTTCCAATGCTGGAATCAGTTTCTGATTGATATCGATAATTTGCTCTGCACTTAAATCTTGACCGATATAGCGGAAACAAGCGATCGCTAAATCGCTTTTTGATTTCAGCTCAAAATCGGGTGCTGCCGTAACTTGTCGCTCCAGATAACGGGTTAGATCCAAATCTTTTTGCATCATCGCCTGAATTTTTGTAAAACCATAAGCTTTCAAAGACATCCATACTTTGAAGGCCTTGGCGTTGCGAGACAATTGAAAATAGTGTTCGTTAAATTCTAAACGGTCACTTTTTGCTTCGAATGATGTGTCAAGATAGTCTGCCTGTTTGAAATAGGATTCACGCAGAACATCCCAGTTGCGGACTAAAGTGCAGCCGATTTCAAACGGTTGGTACAACCATTTATGAAAATCGAGTGCCACTGAATCTGCTAACTCCATCCCGGCATATTTTTCTTTCAGCTCAGGGAGAGAAGACACCAATCCGCCGTAAGCACCATCGACATGCAGCCACATACCATGCTGCTTTGCTATTCCTGATAAGGCTGTTAAATCATCAATGGCGCCTGTATTGACGGTGCCTGCATTTCCCACAATACAGAAGGGGGTAAAACCTGCCGCGATGTCAGCGTTTATCTGTAGTTCTAGTGCGGTAAGGTCAATTCTGAAATCACTATCTGTCACGATCCTGCGCAAATTGTTCGTACCAATGCCTAATAAAGAAACACTTTTGTCGGTGCTGCTGTGGGTCTCTTTGCTGCAATAGACGATGAATGGCTTCATGCCAAACAAGCCATTTTTATTTACATTGTATTTGCGGAAAAATATATTGCGGGCGACGGTCAGCCCGGTCAGGGTAGCCGCTGAGCCGCCACTGACCATGACGCCGCCTGCTTCGGGTGTATAGCCGACCATTTCCGCTGTCCATGCGACGACGCGCTTTTCTATTTCGGTCATGGCATGTCCTAGATGCCATTTGGTCGCATTTTGATTAATAGTTGACGCCAAAAAATCGGCAATGGTAGAAATCTGATTGCCACCTGCCATTACATAGGCATACATATTCGGGCCAAGATTGCCGGTGGCGGTGTCGAGCACGCGCTCTTTGACGACCTGCAGTAGATCGAGTGCATCGCTACCAGCCAATGGCAAAGGCTCATCAAACCAAGACGCTACTTCTTTCTGTTCAAACGCATGAAAGCCTTTTTGCTCGGCGAGTCGGGCATATTGATCCAATACCAGATCCGAGGTTTTTTGCAAAATGGATTGCAGTTCTTGCGCACTGTAATCCAGCGTGCCATCGATTGTCTTTTCGAGTGTATTGTTCATGGCGTTTTCCTGAAATTAAATGTTGAGGGAATTCTAGGCCGATTTTTTTGCGGGTTTCTTGTCGTATTTCCGTAGACGATTTTCCCAAATTTTGGTCGCATCAATGACCCAGTCGGCAAACGCTCGAATTGCCGGATTTTCCGCACAATCATAGCGATACAACAGATAGAAATTAAGCGGGGATGTACAGACATGATTGGAGGCAAGAACCAGTTCACCTTTTTCCAAGCTTTCCCATGCAACGGAGAGTCGCGATATGCCTATGCCCAAACCACGTTTAGCCGCATCTAATAGTATAGCTGCGTCATTAAATTCCAAACCATCGACCTCTAATTGTGTGGCTAAGTCTTGGGAGCTAGTCCATGCCGACCAATCCATATTGGTGTGTCGCAGTAGTTGTGAGGCGGGCCATTTAGCCGGATTTTTTCCCAATTTCTTAACTAATTCCGCTGTGCCAACCACGACTAAACGATCGTTGATTAATAAATGTGATTGAAGGGTAGGGTCGGGGCGACTGGTAAAGCGAATAGCGACCGTGGCCAATTGCGGTGGCAAGCTCGTCAGCGCGTAATCAGCCTGAATGCTGGTACGAATATCAGGATGCGCTAGCCTGAACTGCGCTAGTTGCGGCAACAAGAGCGTCAGTGCAGCGGATGCCAAGGTATTGATTTGCAGCGTTTTTTGCTCTACGTCGGCATTCGAATATACGGCGGCATGCAGTGCATTGAGCGGTGCATTGAGGCGACCGAGCAAGTCCTGGCCTTCTTTGGTCAATTCCACTCTAGGTCCATGTCGAGAAAATAAACACAAACCAGACCAGTCTTCTAATTGCTTGACCTGTCGACTGACAACGCTCTGCGTCAATTTCAGCTCTTGCGCCGCCAGATTAAATTTGCCATGGCGTGCCGCTGCCTCAAATACTTGTAAGGCGAATAGTGGTGGTAGGCGTTTACGCATGTGTGAACTTCCTTACTTTTACTGGGTCGGACTATGTTCTAATTTTTTTGTTTCTTAGTTACCGACGTGGTTATTTTTCTTGGGACGAGAAACGCTGAGCGAGGTGTTTTCAATAGTGAAATTGAAAGCTTATATGAGTCTGCACGTTGCTTGCGATTTTTATAGCCACAATTGAACCCGACATTCCCCAAATATCATAAGCGATTTTTCAGAATGATGAGGAAAAGGCTAATTGTGATTTTCGCATAGTCATTTTGCGATAAGCGCATTGATGAAAACGCTAGTAATCAGAAGCTGTTTTTAACGTCGTTTTTTGAGATTGCTCCAATAACTAAATTCTTCAGCATGAACATCAATATCTAATTCCTGCACCCGTGTTTGCAAATGGTCTTGGGCATCACGAACTGCTTGGTTGTAGATGCTAGGCCCGATCTCTTCCAAGATAAAGTCAAGTAGATTATTGGCAGGAAGATTACCTAAAGTTTCTTCCATATTGATATCGAAGTAGCGCTGTAAAGATTCGACCGCTTGCTTGCGGATTTCGGTTTTAAGTTGAATGCTCATGATGGTCTGAGAGTGTAAGGATAAAGTTAAGTGTAACCGATAGTTTTTAGATGTTGGCTCATGGCTATCCAATTTGTCTGCGTCTTTGAACTCATTTTCTATCTTTTTAACTTACTTATCTTGAAAGTAATTTAATTTGTCTTTTTTGCAAAGTTACTGTAATTTGCTCGCTATTCTTTCTTCTCTTGATATTCCTATGCGACCAATTCATTTTTCTGAACTTTTACTCATCTCGACATTGTCTTTGACGCCAGCATTAGTGCTAGCTCTGCCGGATACGCCACAAACAAAGGTTCAGGCACCAAGTTACGCTGCGAACCAGTTGATCCCGTATTCACCCAAATTGCTGAAGGGACAGTTAGCCAATGGTTTGACTTATTACGTGCAAAAAAATAGTAAACCAGAGCAAAAAGTTGAGTTACGTTTGGTGATTAAGGCAGGCTCCGTGTTGGAGGACGCAGATCAGCAAGGCTTGGCACATTTCACAGAACACATGGCGTTTAATGGCAGCAAACATTTTAAGAAAAATGAACTGGTGTCTTTCTTAGAATCGATAGGCGTCAAATTCGGTGCAGATTTAAATGCTTACACCAGCTTCGATGAAACCGTCTATATTTTGCCGATTCCTACTGATAAACCTGAAAATTTAGAAAAAGGTTTTTTGGTGTTGTCGGATTGGGCAAGTGGTTTGAGTTTTGATCCTGCGGAAATTGACAAAGAACGTGGCGTGGTATTGGAGGAAGCGCGTTTAGGTAAAGGCGCTGGCGATCGTATCCGTAAGCAAATTTTACCCAAGGTGCTGCACGGCTCACAATATGCAGAGCGTCTACCGATTGGTAAAGAAGACGTGATTAAAAACTTTTCTTACGCTGCTTTGCAACGATTTTATAAAGACTGGTATCGCCCTGATCTCATGGCGGTGGTGGTGGTGGGGGATGTTGATCCCGTCCAAATAAAGACTTTGATTGAAAAGAATTTTGCTAACTTAAAGAATCCTGCTAAACCGCGTCCACGCACACAGGCGAGTATTCCTTTAAAAAATATCGGTGAAGCAGTGATTGCGACCGATACGGAAATGAATATTTCGTCAGTCAGCATTTCTCAAGCACGGTATCTGAATAAGAACGATGGCAAATTCGGCAGCTATCGCCAGCGTCGGATTCAAAACTTTTTCAACGCCATGCTGGCGGAGCGTTTGCGTGAGTTGACGCAAGTAGCGAACCCACCATTCCTCGGCGGTAGTAGTGGGATCAGTTCGATTATTGGCGACTATCATGAATTCAACTCCTCCGCAGGGATAGGTAAAGCCGGTGTTCAGGCTGCGATTGACGCCCTGATGGAAGAGAATAAGCGGGCAGCCCAATTTGGATTTAGTGCGGCCGAGCTAGACCGGGCTAAACTGAATTCCTTGCGTAATCTGGAGCATTCGTTCAAGGAAAGAGAAAAGGCACAATCGGCCATATTGGCGGAGGAGTTTATCCGTAACTTTCTACATGGTGAATCTTTACCCGGCATAGAAGCAGAATATGTATTTCATAAAGAAATCGTCAATGGCATACAGTTAGATGAGATCAATCAATTTGCTAAATCAGTACTCAACGCCAATGCGCCAAAATTAATTCTGTATCAAGGCAGCACCAAACCAGATCACAGCATCCCTGACGCTGCGCAATTGCAGGCGATGGTGAAGTCAGCAGAGCAAAAAACGGTCAGTGCCAGAGTTGAAAAGGTGCTAGCAAAATCCTTGTTCGAGAAAACGCCGATGCCGGGCACGATAGTCAAAGAAAGTCAAAATGCCTTATTAGGAACGACGGAATTGACTTTGAGTAATGGCGTTAAAGTTGTATTGAAAGCTACCGACTTTAAGAGCGATCAAATTTTGTTGAGTGCAACCCGTGCTGGTGGCACCGCTTTAATTGACGATGTCGACTATTTGCAAAGCCGCTATGCAACTACGGTGGTGGGTTCTATGGGTATTAAGGATTTCTCACCAAGTGACATCAGTAAAATCTTGGCGGGTAAGATCGCCAATGTCTCGACCACGTTTGGTGAAAACAGCGAAGGCGTGAGTGGCACGTCCAATAAGGAAGATCTTGAATCTATGCTGCAGGTCTTGCACTTGGTATTGACGCAGCCACGCAAAGATACCGCTTTGTTTCAGTCCTTTGTAGGCAAGCAAATGGATGCCTTAAAAAACCAAATGGCAACGCCAGCGGCTATATTTCAGGAGCAATTTATTCAGGCGACCTTTCCGGCGCATCCACGCATTCCGGTATTGGCAAAGCCAGAGCACATCGCTCAACTAGATTTAGATCGCATGATGCAAATCTACCGCTCTAGATTTTCCAGTGCTAAAGATTTTACTTTCTTCATCGTCGGCAGCTTTGAGATCGAAAGAGTGAAGCCATTGTTACTGACTTATTTAGGTAGCTTGCCGACACCTGAAATTGAAGTTGGCATTAAAGACAGAGGCTTACGTCCAAATAAAGGCATCATCAAAAAAGACATTTATGTGGGCAAAGAGCAGCAAAGTATGGTGACACTGCAGTTGCATGGCGAACGTGCAATGAATATAGAAGAACGCTTGCGATTCTCTGCCATGGTTGAGGTTTTGCAATTACGATTGACTGCCAAGATGCGCGAAGAATTGGGCGCTGTATATAGCCCGAGAATCACCGGATCATTGAAACGGATACCGTATCAAGCTTATGCCGTGGTATTGGCACTACCCAGCGGACCTGAAAATGTGGATAAATTATTGTCTAGTAGCTTCGCGCTCATGGAGCAAATGAAGGTCGCGCCGGCAACAGACGAAGAGCTCAATAAAGTCAAAGAAAACTGGTTAAAAAATCGCAAGGAACGCATTAAAACCAATGGGTTTTGGCTATCGATGATGAGTAGCGCATTGCAAAATAAGGACGATCCGGCAGAGATATTTAGTTTTGATGAGCGGGTCAAAGCATTGAGTACAAAAGACATACAAATTGCCGCGAAAAGCTATTTGGATACGAAGGAATTTATACAGGTAGTGATGTATCCAGAAGCGAATAAAGACGCAAAAGGCGACGTCAATAAAGCGGCAAATACGAGCACAGGAAAATGAAAGTGCGATCAGACAAAGGAAATTTGTAGTTGAGCAAAAGGCGAGATGAAGCGTTGAGGTTCAATTCCGCGCTGGCCTAGAAAATCAACTAGGCTTCTCCATCTCAGCTTTTGGCTTGGACGCCGCTCCCGATTGGAATGTGAGCAGGTTCAAGTTGTTTTATGGTTTCTTGGTGAGACTTACTGTATTTCAATGAATCATTCCAACGGCAAGGAATGATTCATTGAGTTTAATACTGAGGCTAAGTTACTGTACAAATACTTTATATTCCCAAGGTTTTAAGTCAAATTTAACCTTGTCGCCTTGAGGTGCTTTGGCACCACTAATCGCATCGCGCAATTTTCCATTCACGAGTGCTGCTTGAATTTCGGCGCTGTGTGGTTTGTCGGAAAGATTGAATACAGCGACTACTTTATTTCCTGATTTTTCGCGTGTGAAAGCAAATACATGCTCATCGTTGCCTGTGTTCAGACGCTGCATTTCGCCGCCTTCGACGCCATTCCATAACGCTTTATTGGTTTTCTTTAATTGGAATAACTTGGTGTAGAGAGCCTTGAATGGATGGGCTTTCCATACGATAGGATCGCGGTCGAAGAAATTCAGCGCCTTGTTGTTACCCGCTTCCTGACCGCTATACATCAGAGGCATACCTTTCATGATATTCGAGAGTACCAAGAAGGCTTCTACGCCATCACCGAGGCGTACAAATTCCGTACCTTCCCAGCTATTCAAATCGTGATTCGTGATGTGTAGCATGCGATAGGAATTCGGATGATAGTGCTTTTCTTCACCATTCAAATACGCATCAAGATCTTTAACGCTTTTCTTTTGCTTTGCAATGTCATTGAATAAATCTTTGAATTGCCAGCCATACGTCATATCAAAGGCTTTTTCATGTAATTCAAATTCATGCGCTTCTGCCAGCATGAAAACCTTTTTGACTTTATCTAACTCTTTGCGCGCATCGTTCCAGAAATCGGTTGGTACCATGGCCGCGACATCACAACGGAAACCGTCAATATTATATTCAGTCAGCCAAAAACGCATGGCATCGATCATTTCTTTGCGCACTTGCTGATTGCTATAGTCGAGTGAAATCACATCTGCCCAATCGGGTACAGGTGGTACGAATTTACCGTCTTTATCCTTCTTGTAGAATTCAGGATGTTGCGTAGTCCAGGCATGATCCCAAGAGGTATGATTCGCGACCCAGTCTATGATCACATACATACCTTGCGCGTGTATTGCTTTTACCAAATTCTTGAAATCCGCTGGTGTACCAAATTCAGGATTGACGCCTCTGTAGTCACGCACGGCATAATAGCTGCCTAGTTCACCTTTACGATTTTTTTCACCGATAGGATTGATGGGCATAATCCAGATCACTTTGACGCCCATTTTCTTTAACTCAGGCAGATACGCCTGAAATTTTTTGAAGCTACCTTCTTTGGAATGCTGGCGAATATTGGCTTCATAGATCGTCGCATTTTTTGTCCAGGCTGGATGCACGACTTCCGACTTGGTTTGCGAAGATGCAGGCATGCTAACGGTCGCGCCGATGCCAATTAAGAGTGAGAAGAGTAAGTGTTTCATGACATAGCTTTCTGTGTTTCGGGGGGGGATTTTGACAAAAATAGTTTATGGTTAGCTTGGACTAGCTTATTTCAGCTCTAAGATCAAAGCGGTTTTTGCATTGATCTTGAGCTTTTCCTTGAGTGAAATAAGTTGTCCACTCATCACTTCGCTAGCTGTCTTTGTGTCTTTGATGACTTCTTGAAAACGCTGCAGATCGAGTTCCGCACTTTGTTCATTGCGATTAATAATGACCATGACTTTGCGTTCATCTTTTCCGTTATTGAACACGCGGAAATACACATAGCAATTACTTTCAGGGATGAAGTGAATTAACTTACCTTGATGAATTGCAGTTTCGGTTTTACGCCAGTTGAATAATTTGCGGACAAAGTCCTGCATATCTTTTTGCGCGACACTTAGATTCTCAGCGGTAAATGCATTGATCTTGTCGCCAGTCCAACCACCTGGAAAATCGCCACGGACTTTCCCATCATCGCGTTGTGTCGGGCTGGTCATCAGGATCTCAGCGCCGTAGAACATCTGAGGAGTCCCGCGTAGCGTCGCTAGCATGACCATGGCTAATTTGTTGAGTGCGATATCTTGATTGAGAGCAGAAAAAATACGTGGCGTATCGTGGTTACCTTCAAAAATCGTCAGCTTATCTGGATGCGGATAAATGAAGTCGTTTGCAATCGCGTCATACATCGTCATCATGTCTGCGGGTTTGCCATTTTCTCCGACTAAGCTGGTGTGTAATGCCTGATACACAGAAAAATCCATCATGCTCGGCATACTGGAACGATACCCATCATGGTTCTGTTTACTATGCCCATTGCGCTGCCAATAAGCGACGATGCTGGGATTCATGCTCCATTCTTCGCCGACGATATTCAAGTTAGGATATTCATCGGTGATGGTTTGCGACCAACGTGCCAAAAAGTCTTTGTCTGAATAAGAATAAGTATCGACGCGCAATCCAGACAGATCAGCGTACTCTATCCACCACAAGGTATTTTGAATTAAGTAGTTCGCCAAGAAAGGATTGCGTTGATTCATGTCTGGCATGGTTTTGACAAACCAACC